>QKFK01000259.1 GCA_003252195.1 Rhodospirillales bacterium | reverse complement strand
GCATTAATGATAGTCTCACATGAGCTTACATAATCTTCAGATGCTTTACCCGCAACTGATTCAATACGGCGAACACCAGAAGCAATCGCGCTTTCAGATAAGATTTTAAAGAAGCCAATATCACCCGTTGCAGACACGTGAGTACCACCACATAACTCAACTGAGAATTTATCTTTATCATCACCCATTGAAACAACGCGAACTTCGTCACCATATTTTTCACCAAACAATGCCATAGCACCAGATTCAATAGCATCATCTTGAGACATAACACGTGTATCAACATGCAAGTTGTGGCGAATTTCTTTGTTAACGATATTCTCAACTTGTTGTATCTCTTCTTTGCTCATTTGTTTATGGTGAGCAAAGTCAAAACGCATTCTTTCTGGAGTTACCAATGAGCCTT
This sequence comes from Rhodospirillales bacterium, assembly GCA_003252195.1. Classification (GTDB taxonomy): domain Bacteria; phylum Pseudomonadota; class Alphaproteobacteria; order QKFK01; family SZUA-500; genus SZUA-500. The sequence goes on along the minus strand of QKFK01000259.1, from coordinate 10,625 downwards.
TTTGTGCTACATGGTCGCCCAATGTTGTGCGTAATGCTTTGTGCAATAAGTGGGTAACAGAGTGATGGGCTTTAATTGAGTTACGACGCTCAATATCAACAATAAACTCACCAAAATCACCAACGTTTATTTCACCTTCAACAACTTTACCAACGTGAATAATCATGTCGCCAAGCTTTTTCAAAGAGTTAGTTACTTCAATCTTTGCTTTAGGGAATTTAATTGTTCCTGTGTCTCCAACCTGTCCACCAGATTCACCGTAGAATGGGGTTTGGTTAGCTATAATCATAACTTCTTCACCCTGAGATGCTTTAGTTGCTTCTTTGCCATTAACTACAATTGCATTAACCTTAGCTTCAGATGATGTGCTTGAGTAACCTAGGAACTCAGTGGCTCCTAATTTGTCGTGTAAGCCAAACCACACAGCTTCGGTTGCGGTGTCACCAGAACCTGCCCATGATTTGCGGGCTTCTTCACGTTGCTTTTCCATAGCATTGTTAAAGCCATCAACATCAACTTTAAGACCTTGAGAACGCAAAGCGTCTTGAGTTAAATCAAGAGGGAAGCCATAAGTATCATATAGCTTAAATGCGGTTTCTCCAGAAAGTTCTCCGCCTTTAGGAAGGTCTTTGATTTCGTTGTCAATTAAACGTAAACCACGAGAAAGCATTTGTTTGAACTTTGTTTCTTCTAGTTTCAAAGTTTCTGTAATAAGTGATTTTGCTCTAATTAATTCAGGGAATACATCTCCCATTTCATTAATTAAAGTTGGGACTAACTTGTGCATTAGAGGTTCTTCACAACCCATAATGTGAGCGTGACGCATAGCGCGACGCATAATACGACGCAATACATACCCTCTGCCTTCATTAGAAGGAAGAACACCATCTGCAATGAGGAAGCTTGAAGAACGCAAATGGTCAGCAACTACACGATGAGAAGTGCTGTGTTGTCCATCAGGGTTTTGTTTTGCTTCTTCTGATATTGCCATAATGATGTTGCGCATTAAGTCAATGTCATAATTATCATGTTTGCCTTGTAAAACAGCTGCCATACGTTCTAAACCCATACCTGTATCAATAGATGGTTTAGGAAGCTTAATGCGTTCGCCATTTTCTAGCTGTTCATATTGCATGAACACGAGATTCCAGATTTCGATAAATCTATCGCCATCTTCATCGGCAGAACCTGGAGGTCCACCTTGAACTTTATCGCCGTGGTCATAAAAAATTTCAGAGCAAGGACCACAAGGACCAGTGTCGCCCATTGACCAGAAGTTATCACTAGTTGGAATTTTTATAATTTTGCTTTCTGATAAACCAGCAATTTTTTTCCATAAATCGAAAGCTTCTTGATCTTCTGAATAAACGGTTACGCATAATCTATCTTTAGATAGACCGTATTCCTCAGTAATGAGTTTCCATGCGTATTCTATAACTTCAGCTTTAAAATAATCACCAAAAGAAAAGTTTCCGAGCATTTCAAAAAATGTGTGGTGACGTGCTGTGTAGCCAACATTGTCTAAGTCGTTGTGCTTTCCACCGGCTCGTACGCATTTTTGAGTTGTTGTAGCTCGTTTGTAATCACGAGTTTCGGCCCCTGTGAAAATGTTTTTAAATTGCACCATACCTGCGTTGGTGAACATTAAAGTTGGGTCATTATCTGGTACTAACGGGCTTGATTTAACAATTTCATGTCCGTTTTTAGCAAAATAATCTAAAAATGTTTGTCTGATTTGTTTTGTTGTAGCCATGGTTCTTCTCAAAAATACGGTTAAAATAACATACAGTAAAAATTATTACTCTAACTAGAGGCAATAGTCTAATAAAAAAGGCGGTACAAACCGCCTTTTTATGGGAAAAAGTAAAATTATTTTATTTTGGTGATATTAGTCTTCTGAGCTATCAAAAGTTTCGTCGTCACCTTTAATCATTTCATTAGAGATAAGACCTGCGTTTTCTCTAATTTTATTCTCAATTTCTTGAGCTAGTTCGGTATTTTCTTTTAAGAATTTGCGAACATTTTCTTTGCCTTGTCCAAGTCTTTGGCTGTTGTAAGAGAACCAAGCACCAGATTTTTCTACGATATTAGCTTTAACGCCTAAATCAATTAATTCGCCAAGCTTTGAAACGCCTTCACCATAAAGGATATCAAAATCAACTACGCGGAAAGGAGGGGCAACTTTGTTTTTGACAACCTTAACTCTAGTTTGGTTACCAATAACTTCGTCTCTATCTTTAAGAGAGCCAACTCTTCTGATATCGAGTCTTACTGATGAATAAAACTTAAGTGCGTTACCACCTGTTGTGGTTTCTGGACTGCCAAACATAACGCCAATTTTCATACGGATTTGGTTGATGAAAATGATAAGTGTGTTAGAACGTGAAACTGTTGCTGTAAGCTTACGCAAAGCTTGGCTCATCAAACGAGCTTGTAAACCCATATGTTGGTCACCCATTTCGCCTTCAAGTTCTGCTCTTGGAACTAAGGCTGCAACAGAGTCAACAATCATAACATCAATAGCACCAGAGCGAACTAATGTATCTGCAATTTCTAGAGCTTGTTCACCAGCATCTGGCTGAGAAATAAGCAATTCGTCAATATTAACGCCAAGCTTGTTGGCATATACAGGATCAAGAGCATGTTCAGCATCAATAAATGCACATGTTCCGCCTTTTTTCTGTGCTTCTGCAATTACGTGTAATGCAAGTGTTGTTTTACCTGAGCTTTCAGGTCCATAAATTTCTACAATTCTTCCTTTTGGTAAGCCACCAATACCAAGAGCGATATCTAAACCAATAGAGCCAGTTGATACAGAATCAATTTCTAGAGCGCTTTCTCTTTGCCCAAGCTTCATAATTGATCCTTTACCAAATGAGCGTTCAATCTGTGTAAGGGCAGCTTCTAATGCTTTATCTTTATCCATTTTACTTTCTTCCCAAAAATTTATACTAATCTGATTCATACTTAGGTTTTACCCTGCTACATATAGTTTATAGTCTCAATATCTTCTGCTTTCAATCGATATTGACCGAATATCCCAGCTTAAGTTTGTTATCAGCTCTCCCTTTGCTATATAACCTTTTAAAGTAAAGGATATATTCGGTATAAAACTATATTGTACGCAATTTGTTCTCATTGCAAGTAAAATTTGAACAAAATGAGAACTTTATGTAAATTATAATATATTATCTAGTTATAACAGTATGTTATGAGTGTAACACTTCGCGAACTTTTTTAGCTAACTCACTTAAGTCAAATGGTTTTGCCAAGAATGCAAATTCTGGTGAGGCGGCTAATTCTTTGCGTGCGACTTCATCTGAATAGCCAGACATAAGCATAACTTTTATATTGGGGCAGGCTTTTTTAACTTGTTCAGCAAGCTGTGCTCCGTCAATCCCTGGCATAACCATATCAGTAATCAGCATATCAAATTCTTTGGTCTGTTCTAAGGTTTCAAGGGCGTTCTCCCCAGAGCTACATTCGGTTACTTCATATCCTTTGTTTCTTAAGGCTCTAGAACCAAATGCTCTAACGGCATCTTCATCTTCAACAAATAATATTCTGCCGCTGCCAACAGGCGAATCGATTATTTTAATTTTCTGTTCTGGTTTTGCTATTGTGATATTTGTATCGGTTTCCTCTTGTGGACGTAGCGAAATACCAGTTGTTATTTCTTTGTTCATTGAAGGGAATTCAATAGGCTTGAAAGTTTCATCCCATTCGTTTGCAATTGCTTCGGATGAATCTGCTTCATAACGTGGGAAGTGAATTGAGAATGTAGTTCCTTTATCTTTTTCACTAGTAACGCTGATAAAGCCATTGGTTTGTTTTACAATACCATAAACGGTTGCTAGTCCAAGCCCTGTGCCAGAGCCAACTATGTTTTGTTTAGTTGAGAAGAATGGTTCAAAGATGCGAGGGATCACGTCTTCTGGAATGCCACAACCTGTATCACTAACATCAATAACGACATAATCGCCAGCTTGTACAACTTCACCATCTTTGCTGTTTTCTTCGGTTATTTTCACAGTTTGAGTTTTAATAGTTAAATAACCGCCGTTTGGCATGGCGTCTTTAGCATTAACTGCTAGGTTCATTATAACTTGAGCAAACTGGTTAGGGTCAACCCTGATTAAACCGAGGTCACGCCCATGGAAATATTGCAATACAACTTTTTCACCAAGAATACGCTGAAGCATATGCGATAAATCTGTAAAATGTTCTGATATATCGATTAATTGCGGTTTTAATGGTTGGCGTCGTGAGAATGCCAATAATTGGCGCACTAATCCTGCTGCACGATTAGCGTTGCTCTTAATTTGCATTAAGTCTGAGAAAGAAGGGTCTCCATGACCATGACGCTGTAATAGCAGGTCACAAAAACCAATCATTGCGGTTAGAAGGTTGTTAAAATCGTGAGATACACCACCTGCAAGTTGTCCCATAGCTTGCATTTTTTGGGCTTGGGCAAATTGTTGCTCTAAGTCACTTTGGCGAGTGGTGTCGATAAAGTGTAAGACTAAGCCTTCAAGCTTTAAATTTTCAGGCATAAATTTGTTGTTCATAGGTGTTACAAAAACAGATGAAACTCTGTCTTTTCCATCACTTGAGAATTTAACTTCCATATTAACAACACTACGTTTATGTAGTAAAACCTGTTCAATGGCTTCTTGGAGTTCTAGGCGATAATCTGCACTTACGTATTCTAATAAATCTGTTCCAATAGGGGCTTCGTCATTTTTAGAGCCAATCATGTCAGCAAAAGCCTCGTTGCACTCCATAATCAAACCATTGCTTTCTACAAAAGCAATGCCAGCAGGTGAATATTTCATAAGCCAATCAATGCGGTTCTCAGCCTTGTGGAAAGCTTCAGAAAGTTCTTTGTTGTGCCCAACATCTTTCATGACCACTGCTCTGGTTTTGGTTTCTCCGTCTTCTATAAAAGTGGTGTGGCTTATATAAGCTCTAAAGATAGAGCCATCATCATGAAGCATGTTGAGCTCGCCATTCCAAGCCCCGTCTGCGATGGGGAGCTCTTTATCTGCAATTATGTCTTTAAGGTTTTTGCCAAGTAGAGCTTCTCTGGGTTTGCCAAGCCATTCTGCTAAACGGTTGTTGGCATAACATATAGAACCATATGAATCTGCCAAATATAATCCAACAGGTAAAAAATCTAAAAAGTCGTGTAAATCTCCTCGCTCTTCTTTAATAATCTCTTCCATATTCTTTCTAGCTGTAATATTTTCAGCAGACCATAAAAGAGCATAACTACTTTTATCTTCATTGTAGGCAACAGATGATATTAAAGAGCGCTCCCTTAAAAAAATAGGGGTCACACTTAGTTTGTACCATTCTTTATTATCAAATAAGCTTATGTCATTAGATATTTTTATGGCAATTTCTACAGTTTCAGGGACTAATGATTTTACAGCACGTTTGATGCGTTCAAAGTCTGTTACTACGATGTCATCATCTACCAATTTTTTTTCAAGATAAGATATAATATCGCCAGTGCTAAAAAAGTCTCTGCCAGCTTTGTTGTATAATATTGGTTTGCCTCTCTTTGAATCCAATCTTTTTGCATCGCTGTCAGCTTCGGCTAGAGCATAGGCTAGCCCACCATAATTTATGGCTGTTTCACCATCTTTTACTGCAAATAGGGCAAATATAATCGCAGTTGATAAAATACCTATGGCACTTATAAACCATGTGTATTTGTAATATGGAAATAACATAAAAACAACTATAGACCCTGCTAAAACTACCAGAGTTAAAACTAACAGACCAAGCCATAATTGAAGCTTTTTATCAGGTCTGAATTTGTTGTTTAAGCTGCATAACATAACTAATAACCTCAGCTACTGCCTTAAAATGTTCAGGCGGAATTGCCATGTCTAACTCAACGGATGCGAATAAAGCACGCGCAAGTGGTGGGTTTTGTACGATTGGAACTTCATTTTCCTCTGCTAGCTCTCGAATGCGAAGAGCTAAAAAGTCTAAACCTTTAGCTACTAACACTGGTGCTTCCATGGTTTCCATATCATATTGTAATGCCACGGCATAGTGTTCAGGGTTGGTTACAACCACGCTAGCATTTGGGACTTTCTCCATCATGCGTTTACGATATTTTTCCATACGAATAGAACGAATACGAGCCTTAACGTGAGGGTCACCTTCTGTTTGTTTGTATTCGTCTTTAATATCTTGCTTACTCATTTTGTTTTTCTTTTTGTGCTGGTAGCGTTGGTAAGCAAGGTCAGCTCCAGCAATAACAATCATTGCAATTAATACCGCAAAAAAGAATGTTACTAATATATCTTGCATATATTTTAATATGGGCATGATTTCCATTGAAGGCAAAAGCTGAATAAATTTTAGCTTAGACGCAATAACTGAGTAGGCTAATATAGCAACAATGGTTATTTTTGCGATATCTTTTAAGGTTGTGACAATTTTTCTAACCGTAATAAATTCTTTGGCTGCTGCAAATATATTAAGTTTATTCCACTTAAGTTCTTCTAGTTTTTTTGGCGTGAATAAAAAGCCGATTTGTGAAATTGTGGCTGCAAATGCAAAAACTATCATAAGCCCCATTGGTAATATCAAAATCTTAAGGAGGGCTAATCCTGTATCTGCTATTAAGTGCTGTAGGGCGTTTGCATCAGTGGGTAGTTGTTCTGGGATTGATATGAATTTTAATCCAAAATCACGTGTTTGGCTCATCATAAAAGGAGCCATTAGCCATGTAACCGTCATGATAGCTAAAACTGCAAACCAGTTTTTAACTTCAGGTGACAGGGGTACGTCACCTTCTTCACGGGCTTTCGCTAACCGTCGGTCTGTCGGGTCTTCCGTTTTGGAGGATTCGTCTTCTTCTGCCATGTCTCACGCGCTTAGTTAATAAAAGATAATAATCCGTTTTCATAATACTTGAAAAACCATGTCATGATAACTGGAAAAGTAATCATAAACAATGATAAACCAAGATATACCTGTAATGGCAACATTAGAAAGAATATTTGGAATTGTGGCATAAGTCTAGAAATCAGACCCATGCAACCATATAAAATAATAGAAAATATAATAAAAGGAGCTGATATTCTAAACCCTATAATGAAACTTTCATTCATAGTTTCAGATAAAAATGTAACAAAATCATCCACAGGAAGTGGCATGCCTGGTTTGAATAAATCATAACTTTCAATAATTCCCTCTATCATTAGATAGTGGGTGTTAGTTGCAAACATAATCAAGATTACGGTATAGCTCATTAAAGATGTTACAAGCATTGATTGGTTGTCTGTTGTTGCATCAAATGCTTGAGCGTTACTAAAGCTCAGTGCCATACTTATTTTTTCACCAGCTAAATCTACTGCACTAACCATCATGCGCATGAAAAAGGCATAAAAAACACCAATTGTAGATTCAAAGAAAACCTCTTTTAAAAGCTCAAATGCTTGAGGAGGAAGGGGTGGTATTTTATCGTGAATTACAGGGGTTACAATTAGGCATATCGCAAGAGCAATAGATAGCCTAGCTCTTATTGGAACGTAAGATGTAGAAAACCCTGGTGCAAACGCAAAAAAAGCACCGATTCTGATGAATACAAATATAAATTGATATATTTCTAATGAAAGGAGCTGTTCCAACATTATTAAAAACTATCCCAAGCCGATAATTCGGTCAAACATGTTTTCGCTGAAAATCTTTATTTGGGATATCATAAACGGAAGTAGTAAAATAAGCGAGGCAAAAATAGCAATAATCTTTGGCACAAAGGTTAATGTCATTTCTTGAATTTGGGTGAGTGTTTGAAATATACCTACTGATAAACCAATAATCATGGCTACCAATAGCATAGGAGATACCATCTTAATTAGGGTGAAAATACCTTCACGGGCAATTTCTACAATAATAGTTTCGTTCATAAAATTGTTCCGCCGATATATTATATTTGCATACGCATAACTTCTTGATATGCCTTAATTACGCTGTCACGTACGGCAACAACAGTTTGTAATGCCATTTCTGCATTAGTAACCGCTGCTACAACATCTCTCATATCTGCTTTGCCTGCGATGGCTTGTTTACTGAGCTCTTCAGCTTTTCTTGAATCATCAATAGTTTGTTCAATAGAGCTTTTAATCATCTCTTTGAACATGCCCTGAGGGGCAATATCTACCGCGTCATTGTCAGAAGCTCTTGGGCTAACGGGAACGGAATTAGCTGTCTGATAGGCAGATAACGCACTGGCAATATTTGAATTAATATCAGGCATATTATTCCTCCGTTAAAATTATTGAAGCATATCAATTGTACGAGACATCATTTCTTTTGAAACCTTAACTACGTTTAAGTTGGCTTCGTAAGTGCGTTGAGCCTCTTTCATATCCATCACTTCGATTAAAGGATTTACGTTTGGGTGTAAAACATACCCGTCAGCATCTGCACCAGGGTGATTAGGGTCGTATTTACGTTCAAATTCGCTTTTATCCTTGGTGATTTTATCCACCTTTACTAAATCTACACCACTTTCTTTATCAAGTACATTTTTAAATGTAACTAATTGTCTTTGATAAGGCTTTCCGCCTGGTGTTTGAGCAACTGAATCTGAGTTTGCAAGGTTTTCTGAAACAACGCGTAAACGTTTGGCTTGAGCCTTCATTCCTGCAACTGCGATATCTGTACTTAATGATAAATCACCCATTTTACTTCTCCATCACCAGACTATTGTAGGCCTTTACCTAAAGAAAGATTGATCATTGACTGATATTTTTGATAAATATTAGCTGATGACATGTAGTTTTCTCTAGTTTTGCTAACTTTAACCATTTGCTCTTCGATGTCAACGCCGTTGTCATCTAATGTCATTTCAAAAGGTTTTCTAACATCAAACTCTCTGTAATTGCTTGTGTTTCTAGCAGGTGCAATGTGCATAGAATTTGTTGTATCCATGCGAACTAAGTTTGAATTTGCATTTAAGTGATTTGGATTTGTAGTTTTCATGCTAACAGCACCTGTTTTTGCTAATTCTTTAGAGAAATCAATATCTTTAATGTCTTTAGCTTTATAATCAGGAGTTGATGCATTAGCGATGTTTTCAGACAAAACTTTTTGACGGGTTGCGAGCCAGTCCATTCTTTGGTTTGCCATTTGAAAAAGTGTTATGCTTTGTAAATCCATTTTATCACCCAATTAGTGTTTTTTGTTTTATGCCATTGTTTAATGCAATTGCTGTGCCAACTTTTTTAGATATTAGTTTTGCTTGAAAAATAAAAGCCTGTATAATGCAATCTAGACGATGTTTATATGTAATGAGAAGCTACATGACAGAAGATAATAAATTCAAAAAAATCAAAAAAGACAATCGCAATATTGCGGTTGCTTTGGGTTTTGAAAAAGAAATATCTGATGTGCCTATTGTTTTAGCAAGCGGTAGAGGAAAATTAGCTGAGCAGATTTTAGAAATTGCCTTTCAAAAGGGCGTAAATGTAAGAGAAGATGCTGATTTAGCTCAAATGTTATCAGCCATAGATATTGATAGTGATATTCCTGTAGAAGCATTTGCCGCGGTGGCAGAAATATTGTCATATATTCATGAGATTAACCCTGATGAAAAAGAGTTTATAAATAAAAATAAAGAGTAACTTTTTAGAATGTTTGCTCTTTTAATTCGTTTGTGCTTTATTAAACTAAATATGGTTTACTTTATAAGGTTGTAGAATATGTATATGCAGACATTATTGGCATTAGTATTTGTATTAGGGTTGATTTTTCTAATGGCATGGGTTGCTAAAAAGTTTGGAATAAATGCTAGCCCCAATATGTCTATAAAAAACAAAATGGCTCGCCTAAAGGTGGTCGACTTTTTAAGGATAGATGCACGCCGCAGTGTTGTGCTGATTAAAAGAGATAATAAAGAGCATCTCGTTCTTTTAGGTGTTAACGGAGATATTTTGTTAGAATCAGGTATTGATGCCCCAAATTTTGAGGGCTTGATTAACGAAAATGTTAAAGAGGTGAAAAAAGCCGATGCTTAATTTTATAAAATCACATAAAAAGCGCATTTTGTTGGCTTCGTTATTGTTGTCAGCTTTTTTCTTTGGGGCATTTATGATGTTTAGCTCCTCAGCTTCTGCTCAAGTTGTTTCGCTAGATTTAGACAGTCCAACTAATAATGGAACTGCAACAGGTCGTATCATTCAAATGACCTTAATTATGACGGTTCTGTCATTAGCCCCAAGCATATTAGTAATGATGACATCATTTACGCGTATTGTGATTGTTTTTTCTATATTGCGTCACGCATTGGCAACTAACACCGCTCCTCCTAATACTGTAGTTGTAAGCCTTGCATTGTTTATGACTATGTTTATCATGGGACCGACCTTCCAAGAATCATGGGATAAAGGCGTGCGCCCAATTATGGAAGAAAAAGTAGAGTTAATGCCAGGGTTAGAAGCTGCAATAAAGCCAATCCATAAATTTATGGTTATAAATACCCGTAAAAAAGATATCGCTCTATTTATGGATTTATCAAAATCTCCAACTGTAGATTCTCCAGATGATATCCCGCTCCAAGTAATCACCCCAGCTTTTATGATAAGTGAACTAAGAAGAGC
>QKFK01000193.1 GCA_003252195.1 Rhodospirillales bacterium | reverse complement strand
AATACGTTACAGGGTTGATTACAGAGGCGGGCGTTTGTGAAGCTTCAAAGCAAGGATTAGTAAATTTATTTGTAAAAAAGAGGGCGTAATGAGCACAGAAAAAAAACAAAAAATAGTCGACACTTATAAGAAAATTTGTGCAGTCGGACTTGGTAGTGAAATTATGTCTTCTGGTAACTTGAGTATTAGAGATGGAGATAAATTTTATGTGACCCCAAGCGGGGTATCTCCAAGTGAGCTAACAGTAGAAGACATTGTGGAAGTGGGTTTTGATGGAAGCGTAAATGGTAAGTATAAGCCATCTTCAGAAACACCTTTTCATAGAGATATTTATTTAAAGTTTTCTGGTGCAGAAGCTATTGTGCATACTCATGCAAAATTCTGTTCTATTTTGTCTTGCAAAGAAATGGAAATACCACCGTTTCACTACATGATTGCAATAGCAGGTGGAAAGAAAATCCCATGTGCAGAATATGCAACATTTGGAAGTGAGGCTTTGTCAGAAAATATTTGTAAAGCATTGTTAGAGAGCAAGGCTTGCTTAATGGCTCATCATGGAATGGTTGCATATGGCAAAGATATGGACGAAGCTTTGAAAATAGCTGTGGAAGTTGAGAATTTGGCCGAGCAATATTGCCATTTAATAAACATTGGCGAGGTTAAATTAATTGAAGATGCGGAAATGAATTTAGTTATTGATAAGTTCAGCTCATACGGCAAAAAATCTAGCAAAGAATAGTTTGTTTAATCTGGTCAGGTTGTTCTGTAGAATTATTATAATTTTAATGCACAGGACTAGGCTTTTTTTATTAAAAGTCTAGTCCTGCTATTTTTAAAGTGATATAGCAAAAACATATAAGATTTATTAGCTAGCGCAAGTTTCGCATGGGTTTTATGAGTGTATTTTCTCAGGTAAATATAGCTTATATTTTTGAGAACCATTTTTTACACATTAGGCAAATTTGCGCTAAATAAAGCACTCTTAAAGAGTGCGTTGATAGGTGTAATTATGAAACAAACTTTACAAAAAATTATTTTGCCTTTGGGAGCAGCAATATGTTTGCTTCCACAAATTTCTGCAGCAACAGCTCTTTTGCTTGGGGTTGCTATCGCCTTGTTATTTGGTAATTATTATTCGGCATATACTCCTAAGATTACGAAAAAACTATTGTCTTTAAGTATCATTGGCTTAGGTGCTGGAATGAATTTGTTGGTAGTTATTAATGTGGGTTCTAAAGGTATAGGCTATACTGCAATTAGTATTGTTTTTACCCTATCTTTAGGGGTGTTGTTGGGGCGGTTACTTAAGGCTGAAAAAGAGGCCTCCTTGTTAGTGTCGGTTGGTACGGCAATATGCGGAGGTAGTGCTATTGCAGCGGTTGCTCCAGTTGTTAATGCTAAAAACCATAATATATCTGTTTCATTAGGGGTTGTGTTCCTATTAAACGCATTAGCATTGTTTATATTTCCATCTATAGGTCATTACGTGCATTTATCGCAAAGTCAGTTTGGTTTGTGGAGCGCATTAGCAATTCACGACACTAGTTCTGTTGTTGGTGCGGGCTCAATTTATGGTAAAGAGGCTTTAGAAATAGCAACAACAGTTAAGCTTGCTCGTGCATTATGGATTGTTCCATTGGTGATTCTTATTCAAGCAGTGCAAAATATTAAAAGCAAGCAAGATGAAAATAAAGCAAAGCCAAAATATCCATGGTTTATTTTAGGTTTTTTGGCAATGTCTGCTTTGGTTACGTGGGTTCCAATGTTTGCAGCTAGTGGAGCTGTAATTGCGGGGATAGCTCGCAGAGCATTGGTAATAACTTTGTTTTTAATTGGAACAAACATGACCTTTGATACGCTAAAAGCCGTTGGGCTCAAGCCTCTTGTACATGGTGTAATGCTTTGGGTGATTGTTGCCAGCGTTTCATTGGCATCAATATATGAAGGTTTAATACACTAAGCTAGTGTTTTTATTAAAGCTTCTACATAAGCATCATATTTCGCCATATCTGGTATATCTATATATTCTGCACTAGTGTGGGCTAGGGCTAAGTCTCCAGCCCCGCAGATTAGTGTTTCTGCGCCAAGTTCTTGCAAAAATCCAGCTTCGGTTCCTCCTTGGAAAATCATGTCGTCATTTTGCAATAAGTCTCTAGTTGCTACGGCAATAGATGATGTTTCGTTTTTGGCAAAAATAGGTAGCTTATCTCTGGTGAATGTAGATATTTTTGCGCCATTATATTTGCTTTCCATTAAAGCAAAAAAATCATTCATTTCTTTGGTTATTGTAGCAACATCCTCATTTGAGAAGCTTCTTATTTCCCACTCTAATGTGCAATTATCAGGAACAATGTTACAAGCTTTACCGCCGTTAATCACACCAGTATTTAATGTTGTTCCGTCATTGCAATATTTTTCATTTAGCTCTTCAATTTTAGCTATTATGTGGGACGTAATATATATTGCATTAATTCCATTTGAAGGTTTTGATGAGTGGGTTGCTTTGCCAACTATGTTAGTTGTGTAACCAAAATATCCTTTACTTGCAACGCCCGCCTTAAAGTTAGTAGGTTCGCCTAAAAGTGCATAAGAAGGCTTTATGTTATTATCTCTCATAAAGTTGCATATTTCTTCTATGCTCAAAGCAGCGGTTTCTTCGTCATAGGTAAATGTAATAATGATTGGGAAAGAAGGATTTATTTCTTTTAGTTTTGGAATGATGGCAATATATGAAGCGATTGATTGCTTCATGTCAATTGCGCCCCTGCCATAGAGCTTGTTATCTGTTTCAGTTGGGGTAAAAGGATCTGTTTTCCATTGATCTTTATTTGCAGGAACGGTGTCAATATGTCCTGATAGGAGTAACCCTCCTTGAATATTTTTTAGCTCATTAGCTCCATATATAGCTATAATACTTTCTTTTGAAGAATCTACAGGGCTCGCAATTCTTTGAAATTTTATCTCTGTTTCAGACAACAGATTGCAAATATAATCTACAATATCTTTGTTTGTTTTTGTGGTATCCCAAGATTCAATGGCAATTAAATCTTTCAAAATTTCTATAGAGCTTTTCATTCTTTACTACCTTGATTTTTTTTGAGCCAATTTGCGTGATAGATATACAAAGTTAGGCATCTTATCATCGTTGTGCAACTTAATAGTGAAAAGTTTTTTAATATTCTCTATTTTTTGTTTGGTTTGCTCTTTGTTAAGCGGAGAAAGGTCTTTTTGAGTTGAGAAAATTTTCTCCCCTTCCATAAAAATGTTAATGTTTTTAATATTGATAGGTGTATCAATAATATTAATGACGTTATAACCATTTGCGTATTCTACCTTGTTTTGGCTTACAGGAGCTGTTTTAGCAAAAGCTCTTAAAAAAGAGCGAGATAAACTAGATAAGTTTACATTGCTGTTGTTAGCGGGAATGTTTAAGTCTAAAGTATCTATAGTTTCAGAGCTGGTTTTGTTAGAAAAGCTTTTGTAAAAAGTTAGGTACATAGTTTGCTCGTCTTTGGCTCCTTTTGAACCGTCAGTAAAGCCAACGCAACCACCAAGAAGCGAGTTTAGAACAGTCATGTTCTGTACATTTCTAAAATCACAATCTGCATATACGCCATTGGCATTGTTATCTTTTGCAAATTTGAGCATGTTATCAACTAGACCTTTAGCAATGCCTTTGCCTCTGTATTGTGAGGAGACCAACATTCCACTAATGCCGTATTGATTAGAATTATCATCCCACTTCGGAGCAATGAAAAAAGGATAAGGCTTTCCTAAACGAGCAATTTTTCCAATGCCGACTAATTTGCCATCAGCATAAGAGCCGATATAGCAGGCCTTTTCTGAGTTTAGGGTGTTTTCAATTTCTGTTTTTTGAGGGATATATAAAAACTCTTTTGCTCCGTTATAAGATGCATATAAAGAAGCGATTTCTTCAGCACTATTAGCTGTTATTCTTTTGTATTCTATTTGTGTCATTTTTTTAAGCCTTGGACAGGTGATTTTATAAGCGTTTGTTTGTCTTGTTTTTAATCTTGATGATGCTTGCTTATACGTCCTAGAACTTGTTTGTAACCTTGATATGGTTCGTCTTTAAGAAAGCGTGCGACTCTAGTTACAGTGGTTAAACTGCAACCAAGATTGTCTGCTATGTCACGATATGATGATTGACCTTTGTTAAGCATTGAGGCAATGGCCATGCGCTCGTTTAAGTCTTTGATTTCTTTAGGAGTGCAGATGTCCTTAAGAAAAGCATTAAACTCATCTTCTGTTTTAATAGATGCAAAAGCTTGGTATAAAAGGTTCATTGTTCATTCTCAAAACTGTTTTCGTGTACCACCATAGTAATACAGCAAAACAAATTAAAGTCAATCATTAATAGAACTAAATATTATATAATTGTTTGCTTTTAATTAAATTGAGCCCAAAACCTATACTTAAATATAGATTATAGGTTGTTTTTTTAATGTTGGAAAAGAGCTATAATCATCTCTGGTTGTTTTTTGCTTTTGGAGGGGGCTGTGCAAAAGTTTGTAAAACTATTTCTTATATTATTAATGTATATGGTTGCGTGGTCTTCATGCGCAGAGGCAAAAGAAGCAAAAAATATTTTGCTACTTTCTGCATATCACCCCAATTTTTATAATGGGTTCAAACAGATTAAAGGCATACGTTCTGTTTTGCCTGCTGAAGAATATAATCTTGACGTTGAGTTTATGGATAGCAAGCGTTTTGAGGATGAAAAAACTCAAAAAATGTTTGCAGATAATCTTAAAAACAGAATAGATAGGCTCCCTAAATATGACATCATAATTGCGGCAGAAGATAATGCATTGGAATTTGCTGTCTCGCACAAGAGCTGGTTTAAGAATATACCAATTGTTTTCTTGGGTGTTAACGATATTGCTAGAGGTAAAAAACTTGCAGAAAGCCCTCTTATTACAGGCGTGCTCGAAAGCATAAGTATGTCTGATACAATCAATTTAATAAAAAAACTTCAGCCTAATGTAAAATCAGTAACCGCTATTTCAGATGCTTCTTCAACGGGAAAGGTGCTTGCTGAAGAATTTAAATATTATGCAAATGATTTTACTAATCTTAAAATGAGCGTTTTGTCATTAAATGATTTATCGTGGGATTATTTTATCCAAGAAATTCCAGAATATGGCAAAGATAATGCTTTCTTATTGCTGTCCATTTATCAAGATAAGAATAAAAAGTCTATTAACTTTAATGATGGTGTTAAGGCTTTGCTAAAGAACGCCAAGTCGCCCGTTTATTATCTTTGGGATAATGGCGTTGGCTTAGGAATAGTCGGCGGCAAGGTGATATCACACTATGAACAAGGAAGAGAAGCTGCTTTAATCGTTAAGCATTACTTTGACACAGGTATTCTTGCGCCAATTGTAAAGGACAGTCCTAATAAGGTGGTGCTAGATTATAAAGCGATTAAAAAATTTGGCATAAATGAAAAAAATATACCTAACAATGCTCTATTAGAAAACAAAGAGAGTTCTTTCTTTGTTAAACATCTTAGGTGGTTTTTGTTAGGAATCATTATTTTAATGACTCAAACAGGTTTGATAATAGCTTTGTTGGTAAACAGATTTCAGAGAGATAAGGCTCTTAACACAGCTTGGAAAAGCGAAGAGAATTTGCGCATAACTCTAGAGAGTATTGGTGATGGCGTGATTGCCACCGATGTACATGGAAATATAACCAAAATAAATAAAGTTGCAGAAACATTAACAGGCTGGAAAAGAACGGAGTGCTTAGGGCAACCATTAAAGAAAGTTTTTTGCATAATTAATGCAACTACAGGAAGAGAGATAGAAAGCCCTGTTAGCAAGGTTTTAGAAACAGGAGACGTGGTAGATTTAGCCAATCATACAGTTTTAATTTCTAAGGATGGTAAAAAGCGTAGTATCTCTGACAGTGGAGCTCCAATATTCAATGATGTTGGCAATATTGTTGGTGTTGTTTTGGTGTTTAGAGACGTTACGGAAAAAGAGCTATATGAAAAGGTTACAAAAGAAAATGAAGAGAGAATGAAAATGTTCTTCTCTAGTACTCGTGACGGCATTTACTGTATTGATTTTGATGAAGCTGTTCCAATTAAGGATAGAAGTAAAGATGAAGTAATCAATAAAATTAGAGATTCTGGGCATATGCTGTTTGCAAATAAAAGAGTGGCAAACTTAATCGGGTTTAATAGTGAGAAAGAAATCATTGGTCATACATTGCCAGAAGTTGCTTTTTCTGATGAGGCTCTAAAAAGACAAAAATTGTTACTAGAAGCTCTTGCCGATAATGATTTTACATCATGTAATGTTGAAACAACCGCAACATCAATAGATGGGGTTCAGAAAAATATAAATTATAAAGTTACAGGTGTCGTTGATGATGGATATTTGCTAAAAGTATGGGCGGTTATGGAAGATGTAACAGAGCTTAAAAAAGCCGAAGAACAGTTTCATCAGGCACAAAAGATGGATGTTATTGGTCGCCTAGCAGGTGGCGTTGCTCATGACTTTAACAATATGTTAGCAGGAATATTAGGACATGCAGAGCTGTTGGATATGAAGACAGATGAAGAATCTCCGCTTAAACGCCATGTAAGACCAATTATAGAAGCCTCAACTAGGGCGGCAGATTTAACTAATAAATTATTGGCCTTTTCTAGAAAAGGGAAAACAGTTTCAGCTACGCTTGATATGCATGAAACAATCACATCAGCGATGGGTTTATTGGAGCGGTCTTTTGATAAAAAAATTGCTATAGATACTAAATTCCATGCAGAAAACTCTAAAATTGTAGGCGACCCAACTCTATTGCAAAATGCGTTGCTGAATCTTGCCTTAAATGCTAGAGATGCGATGCCTACAGGTGGAGTTTTAAGCTTCAGTACATCTAACATTTTTATAACTAATGAGGCAGAGGCAAGTGCTTATAGTTTGTCTAAGGGTGAGTATTTAGAAATTAATGTTAGTGATTCAGGCTGTGGAATGAGTAAAGAGGTTATTTCTAAAATCTTTGAGCCATTCTTCACTACAAAACCAGTTGGAAAGGGTACTGGTTTGGGGTTGTCGGCGGTGTACGGCACAATAAAAGAGCATAAGGGTGCGATTAACGTTTATAGTGAGGCAGGCTCAGGAACTTTATTTAAAATTTATTTGCCAGTTGAGGCCTCCAAATCAAAAGACACAACTCTGGTAGCTAATGAAAATAACCTAGTTTCAGGAGAAGGACTTGTTTTTGTAATTGATGACGAAGAAATAATTAGAGAGATGGCAAAAGCTATTTTATCTTCGTTGGGGTATAAGGTGCTTTCTGCAGCTGATGCAGATGAAGCCATAAGAATATTTAAAAAATATAAAGAAGAAATTTCTTTGGTGATTCTTGATATGGTTATGCCTAAGAAAAGCGGTAAAGAAATTTTTGAAATGTTAAAAGAGATAAAACCTGATGTTAATGTTTTAATCTCATCTGGATTTAGCAAAAAAGATAATATTGATGAAATGATAAAAGATGGAGCAAGAGGCTTTATTCAAAAGCCGTATCGTCAGGCATCATTAAGTCAAGCTATTGCAGAAGTTTTAGTCTCTTAAATATAAACATATTACTATATGTATAGAACTAAATAATAATTATTTTAGTGGCTATGTTTTTGATATACTTATAAAATCTATTTATGGGTGTTATAGGTGTGACAATGCAAAAGCATATAAGAATATTTTTTATATTATTAACTTTTATATATTGGGCTTTCAATATTCCTTTCGCGCAGGCAAAATCTGTGAAAAACATATTGATGCTTTCTGCGTATCACTCAAGCTTTGATAGCGCCTTTAAACAGATTGATGGTGTGCGCTCAATATTACCATCAAATGAATACAATCTCGATGTTGAATTTATGGATAGCAAAAGATTTGAGGATAAAAAAACTCAAGACTTATTCACAAATGAGCTTAAAAATCGTCTGGATAGATTGCCTAAATATGATTTAATAATTACAGCAGAGGATAACGCTTTAGATTTTGTAATAAATCATCGTGATTGGTTTAGGGATATTCCAATCGTTTTTTTGGGTGTTAACGATTTAGAAAAAGGAAAAGAACTTGCTAAAGACCCAAAAATAACGGGAGTCTTGGAAAGTATAAGCATGTCAGAAACTATTGATTTGGCTAAGAAGCTTTTTCCGAATATAAAATCTGTTACATCAATAAGTGATGGGGCTTCTACAGGAAAAGTTTTAGCAAAAGAGTTTCAAGAAGCTGGTGAGAAGTTTAAAGATTTAGAAATAAGAGAACTCTCTTCTAGCGAAGTATCTTGGGATGAATTCTGGCAGAAAGTGCCTGAATATGGCAAAGATAATGCCTTTTTATTGCTTGCTATATATCAAGATAAAAATCAAAAAACACAAAGCTTTAATGAGGGTGTTGCAAAGCTTGTGAAAATAGCTAATTCTCCTGTTTTTTATATCTCTGATAATTGTATTGATACAGGTATTGTCGGCGGTAAGGTTATCTCTTTCTTCGAGCAAGGAAAAGAAGCCGCCTTGATAACCAAGCATTATTTTGAAACAGGGGTTCTAGATCCTGTGGTTAAAGATAGCCCTAATAAAATTATCTTAGATTATAATGTCATAAATAAATTCGGCATAAATGAGAAAAATATACCAAGAGACGCAATTATTAAAAACAAACCTGTTTCGTTTGTTTCAAAGTATTTAAAATGGATTGTAAGTATTACATTGGTCATTTTAGTGCAGATGGGCCTAATTTTGGGCTTGTTAATAAATAGGAAACAACGCAACAAAGCTCTAAAAGAATCATGGAAAAGCGAAGAGAATTTAAGAATTACTCTAGAGAGTATTGGCGATGGGGTTATTGCAACGGATATAAATGGTAATATAACCAAGCTAAACAAGGTGGCAGAAGAGCTAACTGGCTGGAAAAAAGAAAATGCTATAGGCGCTCCTTTTGAAGAAGTCTTTAACATTGTTAGATCTCGCTCTGGTGAAAAAATAAAAAGCCCTGTTGAAAGCGTGATAGAAGAAAAGAAAATAATTGATTTAGAGTCAAATATTACGCTTATTTCAAAGACAGGTAAGAAACTGCATATAGCTGATAGTGGTGCACCCATTTTTAATGATGAGGGCGGTGTTGTAGGTGTTGTGTTAGTGTTTAGAGATGTCACAGAGAAGGAATTGCTGGAAAAGGCCACAAAAGAAAATGAAGAACGTATGCGGATGTTCTTTTCTAGTTCTAACTATGGAATATATTGTGTAGAATTTGAGAACCCTATCTTGATAGATCTTAATGCAAAAAAGAGAGTGGCATTAGCAATCAAAAAAACAGGTAGGATGCGTTTTGCAAATAAAAGGGCTGCTAATTTAGCGGGCTTTAAGAGTGAAAAAGAAATTATAGGACACACATTGCCAGAATGTGCTTTTTCTGACGAGGCAAAGCAAAGACAAGAGGTGTTGTTGGAAGAGTTTGTTAAGAATGATTTTACGTCATGCGCTATCGAAACAACCATTACATCAGTCGATGGGTTTAAGAAAAATATTAATTATAAAATAACAGGGATTATAGAGAATAACCATCTTGTAAGAGCCTGGGCTATGATGGAAGACGTAACAGAACTCAGAAAAGCCGAAGAGCAATTCCGCCAAGCACAAAAAATGGATGTTGTTGGTCGTTTAGCAGGTGGTGTTGCTCATGACTTTAATAATATGCTAGCTGGAATATTAGGGCATGCAGAACTTATTGAGATGAAGATAGATGAAGAATCTCCAATTAAAAGGCACGTGGGTCCGATTATAAATGCAGCAACAAGAGCGGCTGATTTAACAAATAAATTGCTGGTATTTTCTAGAAAAGGAAAAACGGATTCTACGTTGCTTGATATTCATGAGACAATTGCTACTGCTTTGGGATTATTAGAGCGTTCGTTTGATAAGAAAATATCAATTAAAACCAACTTTGCGGCCAAAAATTATAGGGTGGTTGGTGACCCAACTTTGTTGCAAAATGCATTAATGAATTTGGCGTTAAATGCTCGAGATGCAATGCCTAAAGGCGGAACACTAAGTTTTGAAACATATAATATGACACTTAGTTCCGAAGTAGAAGAAATAGCTTATAACCTGCCAAAGGGTGAATATATAGAAATTCACGTTGCTGATACTGGGCAGGGTATGAGTAAAGAAGTTGTTTCAAAAATATTTGATCCATTCTTTACAACAAAACCAGTTGGCAAGGGCACAGGACTAGGTTTATCTGCTGTTTATGGGACTATAAAAGAACATAGAGGTTCTATAAGTGTTTATAGTGAGGTAGATTCTGGAACAGTGTTTAAGATTTATCTTCCAGTAGAAGATACTAACAACTTGGCAGAAAGTTTGATGGCAGATGTAGATGCAACATTAATCCATGGCGAAGGCCTGATATTGATAGTTGATGATGAATCTCTTATTCGCAATATGGCAAAAGATATCCTTATATCACTAGGTTATAGCGTGCTTTTTGCAGAAGATAGTGATGATGCCATCGATATCTTTACTAAGAATAAAGACAAAATATCATTGGTGATATTAGATATGATAATGCCAAAGAAAAGCGGTAAAGAACTGTTTGAAGAATTAAGAAAAATAAAGCCAGATGTTAAAGCTATAGTTTCTTCGGGTTTTAGTAGAAAAGATGATATTGACGACATGATAAGAGAAGGAGCAAAAGGCTTTGTGCAAAAGCCATATAGACAGTCAACGCTAAGTCAGGCTGTTGCTAAAGCTTTAGAAAATTAACTTTTTCAATAGACTTGGTTATTATTTTATAAACAAAGGTTTATGTACATAACATAAATAATATTTATATAAGTGATATGTTTTTGATATACTTATAGAATGTGTTTTATGTTATAGGGGTGACATGTCGCGTTGGTTTAAAGTTTTTGTGGTAATGGTTTGTGTGTTACTGCCATTAACCTCATCTCAGGCACAAGATAAAAAGCTAAAAAAGATATTATTGCTTTCAGCCTATCACACTAGTTTTGTTAATGGGTTTGAGCAACTATCAGGCGTTAAGTCTGTTTTTTCATCTGATCAATATGAAATTGATGTTGAATTTATGGATAGTAAGAGATTCTTTAATAATGAGGCTCAAGAATTATTTGCGACAAACCTAAAATACAAAATAGACCATCTTCCCAAATATGATTTAGTAATAGCAGCCGAAGACAATGCTCTTATCTTCTTTCTCAACCATAGAAAATGGTTTGAGGGGGTTCCAATGGTGTTTTTGGGAGTGAATGATATAGAAAAGGGCGCTGAAGTTTCGAAAGATCCGTTAATAACGGGTGTGTTTGAGGCGATTAGTGACATGGACACAGTAAGACTAGCTAAAAAGCTAAATCCTAAACTCAATAAAGCATATATTATTACCGATGCCACAGAGACTGGTATTGTTATTGCTGATACTATACGTAAAACACCAGAGGCTGAAGGTGTTGAGTTAGAGTTACTAAGTATTAATGATTTGTCATGGGATGAATTTAAACAAAAAATTGCTAATCTAGAAAAGGATTCTGTTTTAGTAAATATTACGGCTTATAAGGATAAAGATGGGGTTATTAAAGACTTTGCAGATGCAACCAATTTTATAATTAAAAACGCTAACGTTCCAACATATTATTTGTTTAGTCACGGCATTGGTAAGGGTTATATAGGAGGTAAAGTTATATCTCACTACGAGCAAGGAAGAGAAGCTGCGTTGTTGGGCGAAGCGTATTTTAAAAATGGTGTGTTACCTGCGCCAAAAGAAGAAAGTCCTAATAAAGTTTTTGTAGATTATGATGTGGCAAAAAGATGGAAAGTTGATACCAACTTAATTCCAGATGATGCGGTTGTTATAAATTTGCCTAAACCAACATTTGTAGAGAAATATTTGAAATGGATTGTGGCCACAATTTTTGTTGTGTTGTTACAAATGGGGCTAATTCTCGGCCTGTTGATAAATAGAAGGCAAAGAAACAAAGCTCTTAAAACTTCATGGAAGAGTGAGGAAAACCTACGTATTACTTTAGAAAGTATTGGCGATGGGGTTATTGCAACAGATATAAATGGAAATATAACAAAATTAAATAAGGTAGCAGAAGAGCTAACAGGCTGGAGCAGAGAAGAAACAATAGGAATGCCTTTTGAACAGGTTTTCCATATCGTCAATTCTATTACAGGAAATAAAATTGCTAGCCCAGTTGAAAGAGTAATAGAAGAAAAGAAGGTGATTGACTTAGAGGTAAATACAACACTCATTTCAAAGAATGGCAAGAAATTACATATAGCAGATAGCGGAGCCCCAATCTTTAATGATGTTGGCGAGGTTGTTGGTGTTGTTTTAGTGTTTAGAGATGTCACGGAAAAAGAAACCCTAGCTAAACTTGCTCGAGAAAATGAAGATAGAATGAAAATGTTTTTTGCTTCTACAAGAGACGGTATTTATTCAATTGAATTTGAGGAGCCAATCGCAATCTCTTCAAACAAGAAGCAAGTAATTGAAGAAATTAAAAAACAAGGCAAGGTTTTATTTGCGAACAAACAGCTAGCATATTTAGCGGGGTTTAAGAGTGAATATGATATCATTGGGCATACCTTGCCAGAGGTTGCTCTGTCGGAAGAGTCTAAAAAGAGACAAGAGTTACTTTTAGAAACACTGGCTAAAAACAACTTTGCTTCATCTACTATAGAAACTACAGCAACCTCTGTTGAGGGTATTCAAAGAAATATAAACTACAAAGCCCTTACAATTATAGAAGATAATCACATAGTAAGATTATGGTGTACTTTAGAAGATGTAACCGAGCTTAAAAAGGCTGAAGATCAATTCCATCAAGCTCAGAAGATGGACGTGATTGGCCGTTTGGCTGGAGGAGTTGCTCACGATTTCAATAATATGCTAGGCGGTATTCTAGGGCATGCAGAGCTAATTGAGATGAAAATAGATGATAGCTCTCCGATTAAAAGGCACGTTGGACCAATTATAAATGCGGCTACGCGAGCTGCCGATCTAACTAATAAATTATTAGCCTTTTCTAGAAAAGGAAAAACGGTTTCTACAGCGCTTGATATACATGATACAATTACAACTGCTCTTGGGCTTTTAGAGAGGTCGTTTGATAAAAAAATAGTTATTGAGAGAATCTTTAATGCGAAAAACCCCAAACTTCTGGGTGATCCAACTTTGTTGCAGAATGCGCTTCTAAACTTAGCGTTGAATGCCAGAGACGCAATGCCAACGGGCGGAACCCTAACGTTTGAGACAATGAATATTTGTTTAACCAGTGATGCAGAGTCGGCTGCGTATAATCTTCCTAAAGGAGAATATTTGGAAATCAACGTATCCGATACTGGACAAGGAATGAGCAAAGACATTTCAGCAAAAATATTTGAGCCATTCTTTACAACTAAACCTATTGGCAAAGGTACAGGGTTAGGCTTATCAGCTGTTTATGGAACGATAAAAGAGCATAGAGGCTCAATTAATGTTTATAGTGAAGAGGGTGAAGGAACCATCTTTAAGATATATTTACCTGTAGAAGCATCAGATTCTGTTGGTGGCATATTGGCTGGTAAAGAAGCCGATGTTATAAAAGGTGAAGGACTAATCTTAGTTGTTGACGATGAAACAATAATTAGAAATATGGCAGGAGATATTTTATCGGTGCTTGGTTACAAAGTTTTATTGGCAGAGGATAGTGACAAGGCTTTAGAGCTGTTTAAAAAGCAAGCAGATAAAATAGACTTAGTAATTCTTGATATGGTTATGCCAAAAAGAAGCGGCAAAGAAGTATATGAGATGCTAAGAGAAGTAAACCCCGACGTGAAGGTAATAATATCATCTGGTTTCAGTAGAAAAGACAATATTGATGAGATGATTAAAGAAGGAGCAAA
The DNA here is from genome assembly GCA_003252195.1 of Rhodospirillales bacterium. Lineage (GTDB taxonomy): Bacteria > Pseudomonadota > Alphaproteobacteria > QKFK01 > SZUA-500 > SZUA-500. Next base: position 6,076 of record QKFK01000193.1, on the reverse strand, counting down.
AGGCTTTATCCAAAAGCCGTATAGACAAGCCGTATTAAGCCAGGTGATTGCAAAGGTTTTAGGTGATTAGATTGATTTATTGTTACTATTGTATAGGGCTATAAACAAAATGCTATATAACAAAAATGCGAATTAATAATTATTATAAGTATATGTTTTTTATCCATTAATGCAATTCTGCGGGGCATAATGAAAAGATTTATAAGATTATTTTTTGTGACATTATGTTTTATGTGTCAATTGTTGATACCAACTTATGCTGAAGCAAAAGTTGTAAAAAAAATATTGATGCTCTCAGCGTATCACTCAAGTTTTGATAACGCGTTTAAGCAAATTGATGGTGTGCGTTCTGTCCTTCCATTTGATGAATATAACCTTGATGTGGAGTTTATGGATAGTAAACGCTTTGAGGATGAAAAAACACAGAGTGCTTTTGCTATAAATCTTAAAAGTCGCTTAGATAAGCTTCCCAAATATGATTTGATAATTGCGGCTGAAGATAATGCATTAAATTTTGCAGTAAGCCATCGTGATTGGTTTAACGACATCCCAATAGTGTTTCTAGGTATTAATGATATTGAGCGAGGCAAAAAATTAGCAGAAGACCCTATGATAACAGGGGTGCTTCAGAGCTTAAGTATGGCCGATACTATAGCTCTAGCTAAAGAGTTGTTTCCCAATATAAAATCTGTTACGGCGATAAGCGACGGTGCTTCTACTGGTAAGGTCTTGGCAGAAGAGTTTAGAGTTATTGGCAAAGAATTTAAAGATTTGAAAACAGATGTTTTATCTTCGGCTAATATGTCATGGGAAGAATTCTGGAGAAAAGTTCCTGAATACGGGGCTGATAATGCTTTTTTGTTTCTGGCTATCTATCTAGATAAAGACCAGAATACACTAGATTTTAAGGATGGGATGGCTAGATTGGTTGGAGTGTCCAAATCTCCTATTTTTTGTGTTTCTGACAATTGTATTAACACAGGCGCCATAGGTGGAAAAGTTCTCTCGCATTATGAACATGGCCGCGAGGCTGCTCTTATAGCGAAACATTATTTTGAGACGAAAAGTCTTGATCCAATCGTTAAGGCTAGCCCTAATAAAATAGTATTAGATTACAATGTAATTAAGAAATTGGGGATAAATGAAAAAGTAATACCCAAAGATGCAATTATTGAGAATATCCCAGTATCGTTTGTTAAAAAATACATGAAGTGGATTGTTTTAACGTTACTAGTTGGTTTGTTGCAAACAGGGTTGATTCTTGCTCTGCTAATCAATAGAAGGCAAAGAAACAAAGCTTTGCAAGCATCTTGGAAGAGCGAAGAAAACCTACGCATTACTTTAGAGAGCATAGGAGACGGGGTTATCGCAACAGACATTGACGGTAATGTTACTAAAATTAATAAAGTTGCTGAGGAGTTGACTGGGTGGAAAAGGGAAGAGGCTGTAGGCAGCTCATTTGAAGAGGTTTTTAATATTATTAGTTCTGTTTCTGGTAATAGGATTAGTAGCCCTGTTAAAAAGATCATAGAACAAAAGAGCGTTATTGGTTTAGAAGCAGATACTATTCTGATTTCTAAGGCTGGAGATCTCCGCCATGTAGCAGACAGTGGCGCACCAATATTTAATGATATGGGCGATTTAGTTGGAGTGGTTCTGGTTTTTAGAGATGTCACAGAGCAAGAGAAGTTAGAGAAAGTTGCTAGGGAAAATGATGAGCGAATGAGAATGTTTTTTTCAAGCTCTAGTTACGGTATTTATTGCGTTGAATTTGATAAACCAATTTTGATTAAGGATGTTGCTAAAGGAGATGCTGTAAAATCGATTAAAGAGACAGGGCGCATGCTATTCGCTAATAAGAGAGCTGCTAATATAATTGGTTTTCACCATGAAGAAGAAATAATGCACAAAACTTTACGTGAGATTGGATTCTCAGCAGAAGCAAGTGAGCGCCAAAAATTATTATTAGAGTCTTTTTCAAAGAGTAATTTTGGAATGTGCAATGTTGAAACAACAGCAACTTCAATAGATGGAGTACAAAGGAATATTAATTATAAAATAACAGGAATTGCTGAAGACAATTATTTGGTTAGAATTTGGGTTGTTATGGAGGATATAACAGAGCTAAAAAAGGCTGAAGATCAATTTCACCAAGCCCAGAAGATGGATGTGATTGGTCGTTTGGCAGGAGGAGTTGCTCACGATTTCAATAATATGCTAGGCGGTATTCTAGGGCATGCAGAGCTGATAGAAATGAATATAGACGAGACATCTCCGATTAAAAGGCACATTGGCCCGATTATAAGTGCAGCAACCCGTGCTGCTGACTTGACCAATAAGTTGTTGGTATTTTCGCGCAAAGGTAAAACAGTTTTTGTCAGAGTAGATATGCATGAAATAGTCGGTTCATCACTATCGTTGCTGGAAAGATCTTTTGATAAAAACATAACAATAGAAACAACTCTTAATGCCCCTAGACATATGGTTTTAGGAGATTCAACATTGTTGCAAAACGCGTTAATGAATTTGGCGATTAATGCCCGAGATTCTATGCCAACTGGCGGAAAAATTAGTTTTGAGACAGCCAATATTACACTGTCTTCAGATATTGAAGAAATCACTTATAATTTACCTAAGGGTGAGTACATAGAAGTGAGTGTTTCAGACACTGGATCTGGAATTAGTAAAGATGTTTTATCAAGAATCTTTGAGCCATTTTTTACTACTAAGCCGGTTGGTAAGGGAACAGGGTTAGGGCTAGCCGCAGTTTATGGGACAATTAAAGAGCATAAAGGCTCAATAAATGTCTATAGCGAAGTTGGCTATGGTACGATGTTTAAAATATACTTACCGGTTGATATAGAATATGCCACAGAAGATTTGATAGACAACGTAGATCCAACATTAATTTATGGCGAGGGTCTAATATTAATTGTTGACGACGAAGATCTAATTAGAAATATGGCAGGAGATATTTTGTCGGCGCTTGGTTATAAAGTTTTATTGGCAGAGGATAGTGATAAGGCTTTAGAGCTGTTTAAAAAGCAAGCGGATAAAATAGACTTAGTAATTCTTGATATGGTTATGCCAAAAAGAAGCGGTAAAGAACTATATGAAATGCTAAGAGAAGTAAACCCCGACGTGAAGGTAATAATATCATCTGGTTTCAGCAGAAAAGACAATATTGATGAGATGATTAAAGATGGTGTAAAAGCCTTTATCCAAAAGCCGTATAGGAAAGCCTTATTAAGCCAGATGATTGCAAAGGTTTTGGCTGGAGAGAAGCGATAATTAATTGATAGGCAATGCAATTATTCCTGCAAATGGTGGAGCTTCGGCTATTGTCATAAAAGCCAGTTCTAAGTATATGCCATGCTTTTGTTTGCTTTATGCTTCCATGACTATGATAGGTAATTAAGAGGGCTCTTTACTTATTTTTTGATTTGCGTAAGAATGCACGCCATTTTGCTACATTGGCATTGTGGTCTACGAGTTTTTCAGCAAATAAATGTCCGCCAGTTCCATCTGCTACAAAGAATATATCTTTAGTGTTCATGGGGTTTAATACCGCTCTTATAGATTCTGCCCCTGGGTTAGCGATTGGTGTTGGTGGTAATCCATAATGCATATATGTGTTATATGGGCTTGGGTTTTTCAAATCTTTACGGCTAAGAGGTCTATCCATATAGCCATAACGACCACTTACCACATATATTACAGTTGGGTCAGCTTGAAGGCGCATGCGCTTTCTTAAACGGTTTATATACACGCCAGCAACTCTAGGACGCTCAATTGTTAAAGAGGTCTCTTTTTCAACAATCGCGGCTAGGTTAATCGCATCTTCTTTGGTTTTAAATGGAAGGTTAGATGTTCTGTTATCCCATTCGCTATCAATAAAGTCAATCATGCTTCTTTGCATGCGTTCAACAAGCTTGTTTCTATCATCTCCTAGAGAGAAGGCATATGTCTCTGGCAATAGCCAACCTTCTTTTACTGGTATAGTAATGTCACCCTCTAGCAAAGGCTCGTTATAGATTCTTTCAAAGATTTGCTGAACAGTTAATCCTTCAGGTATGGTTAAATGGTGAATAACAGTTTTACCGCTCAAAATAATGTTCATTACTTCTTTGGGACTAGAATATGCAGGGAAATTATATTCACCCGCCTTCATATGGCCAACTGCTCCATATAGTTTAACCCAGAATTTAAATGATAGTTTGTTATCTATCACTTTAGCTTCTTTTAGTTTTGTAGATATCTGTCCTAAAGACGCACCTTTGTTTATAACAACGTTAGTTGCTTGAGTAAGAGCTCCGTCTGAACAAAAATTTATATATGAGCTAAACAAAAAAACTGTTGCCAGCACTATGCTGACAACAGTTAATCTGGATATTTTTCTAAATAATCTAAACATTAATCCATTCTAACAGAATTAGACAGCCTTCACAATCACTGAAGAGTTCGTTCCGCCAAATCCAAATGAATTAGACATAGCTGCTTTGATTTTTTTCTCTTGAGCTTTAAGAGGAACTAAGTTCATCTTAACTTCATCAATTGGGTCAACCAAGTTTAATGTTGGAGGTGCAATGTTTGTCTGCACTGCCATAATTGAGAAAATGGCCTCGACAGCACCTGCCGCACCCAAAAGGTGACCGATAGATGATTTTGTTGAAGACATTGCAAGAGTATCTAATCTATTTGCGAATAATCTTTGTACAGCGCCTAATTCCATAGGGTCACCAACTGGAGTTGATGTACCATGTGCATTAACATAATCAATATCGTCAATTGATAGGGTTGAGTTACGCAAAGCTGATTCCATAGCTCTGTAAGCACCATTTCCGTCAGGAGCAGGAGCAGTTACGTGGTAACCATCACCAGATAATCCGTATCCATCGATTTCAGCATAAATTTTAGCGCCACGTTTTTTAGCGTGTTCATATTCTTCTAATACCAAAATACCAGCGCCTTCACCCATTACAAAACCGCTATGAGATTTATCCCATGGGCATGAAGCTTTTTCTGGAGTTTCATTGAAAGAAGATGTTAAAGCTTTTGCTTGAATAAATCCGCACATTCCAAGACGGTTAACAGCTGTTTCAGCACCACCAGCAATCATAACATCTGCATCGCCATATTGAATAAGACGAGCTGCGTCACCAATAGCGTGAGTTCCTGAAGAACAAGCTGTAACTACTGAGTGGTTAGGGCCTCTAAAGCCATATTTAATAGAAAGGTGACCTGATACGAGGTTAATCAATGTAGCAGGGATAAAGAAAGGACTAACTCTTCTTGGTCCTTTTTCGTGCAATGCTATTGCGTTTTCATAAATAGTTTGTAATCCGCCGATACCAGCTCCAACTATAACACCTGTACGGTCTTTTTCTTCTTCAGTTTCTGGCTTCCAGCCTGAATCTTCTACAGCGTCAATACCAGCTGCCAAACCGAATAATATAAATTTATCGATTTTTCTGAGTTCTTTTGCTTCAACAACGCTTTCTGAATCTAATTTCCAAGGTGCGTCGTTGCCAAAAGGCACTTGACCTGCAATTTGTACAGCCATATCAGAAACTTCAAAATCCTCAATTTTGCGGATACCTGATTTTCCTTGAGTAATACATTCCCAGTTATGTGCAACTCCTCTACCATGAGGTGAAACAATTCCCATACCTGTTACAACAACACGTCTCATGAAGCTAACTCCGTTTGTTATGACGTTAAAACAATTATATAATGAACCTAGATAATATCAGAAAATATCAAAAAAATACAAGGGGAGATATTAGAAAAATACCCCTTTATACAGAATATACACCACCCGTATAAACAAGTGGTGTATTAAAATTCCGTAAAATCTTCATTAAGCGTTTGCGCTAATGAATTCAACAGCGTCTTTAACTGTCAAGATTTTTTCAGCAGCTTCGTCTGGGATTTCGCAACCGAACTCTTCTTCGAAAGCCATAACGAGTTCTACAGTATCAAGACTGTCTGCACCAAGATCATCAATGAAGCTTGAATTTTCTGCTACTTTTGATTCTTCAACGCCAAGATGTTCAATAACAATTTTCTTTACGCG
>QKFK01000072.1 GCA_003252195.1 Rhodospirillales bacterium | reverse complement strand
CGCAAATTGGAATTCAACAAGGACCTGTATGCTAAAATAGAAGATTTAAGGAGAGTGTTAGATGACATTGTGGAGTGAGATTGTTAGTACACCACGCGATAAAGTTAATAGAAGCTATTTTGGCGTAGAGTATGATAAAGGGAGTTTTTTAGCTCCTGCTGGTGTTTCAACTATTACCTTTAAGTATAAACAGGGTAAAGATAGGCTAGCTCTTGATGTTGATTTACTAGATGCCATAATAGCTTTAGGTAAATCTAATCGTATGTGTAGGGCAACCTTAGAAGTTAATTATGATGAGGATGCTATAAACTGGGACAAAGTTATGGAATTGGCAACTTATGGTGAGTTTAGTGTTGCTATAATTCCACCAGTTGAAGATGCTCCAGAAGAAGAATATCAAAAATATAAAGAGCAAGTAGTGTCTATGGCAAAAGCGTATTTCCCACTTAAGAATTTTAGTGGTGTTGCTTTGCCGCTGACTGCTATAGTTCGTTATATGCTAAAATATAAAATGAGCGGAAATGCTCCTTTGGATAATTTAATTGATGGAGAGATGCTTGTAGATGTTGAAATGTTTGAGCATATTTATGGTCAGATGTCTTTAGATAACCCAATAAACAAAAAGCTTTTGGCTGATATGAAAGAAGTTGTTTTTGAGTGCTTTGACGGCGAAGAAAACTTTGATGCTTTTGCTGTGGGGTTCAAGAACAATATTCTTGCTCAACAACAAAGAGATGCGGCTATACAAGAAGGTCAAAAAAGATTTAATCAAGCTTTAGAAAATGCTAAAAGAGAAGAAATGCACTTAAATCAAATAGCTAATGGCAGTTAGAATAATAGATACATGTCAAAAGTTGTTAAAATAAAGCCTAGCAAACTAACTAAGCACCTGTTCTTTTATAAGAAATTAGATGGATATGGTGAAGATGGCGCTTTTGTTCGATTGTTAAAAGGTTTTTTTGTTAAAAGAATTTTTTTTAAAACAGAGCGTGGGCATTGTTTTCTTAAGCCAGAGTATTTTGTAACAAGATATATGATAATAGGCGATAATCCTATTTTAACAGCGTTATCTCTTTTGTATGCTGCTAGAAAAAACATTGAAATTGTTTATTGCCCGTTGGTGGATCAAGAAAAAGATTTGTGGGGATACGAACATTTATTATCAAAGCCTTTGCGAGAGCAGATAGAAAAAGAAACAGGTTTTTCTGCTAAGGAATATATAAAACTCGATTGGAATGTGTCGACAGAGAATGACGAAGATGAGTTTACAGATTGGGTTGATCAGTTCTTTTCTTGGGTTAAGGCAGAGATTGCCAAAACAGGATTTGATAAAATATATAGGCTGTATGAAGGCTTTACATATAAATTTTATTCTAAAGAAAAACATTTTAATAAAAATTGGTTTTGGGTTGTTCCTGTAGAAGCCGAAAAAAAAGTTGATAAAAAAGGCATTGATAAGCTATTAGCAGATTTGTTTTATTTGAAGTTAGTTAGGGATTTGCCTGTTGTTGATGTTAAGCCAGATGAAAAAGCTAATTCATTTAGTGTGTTTGCTAATAAGGCATTGGTAACTTCAATGGTTCCAGATTTATCTGCAAATAAAATGGTAGAGAGTGAACAAGGTTTTTATAATTTTACCTATGAAGAAAGATGTATTATGCCTGTTGGAACAGCGCATAAAATGGTAAAAGACAAAGAGTTGTTTAATACACAGATAGTAACTGATGTTGCTAGAATAAGAAATATTATTATATAGGGGGCTTTATGATGAAAAAAACGATGATTGCTATGCTAGTTGGTTCTTGTTTGTTCTCGGTGGATGCTTTTGCTCAAATAGGTTCTTCATCATTTGGTGCCTTTGCTAATAGTAACGCTAAAAATGCGTTCCCTGCGCCAAAGCCATCTCCATGGAGCGCTAATAAGCCTGTTGAGGCGGAGCCTAAAGCCGAAATTGTCGAAAGAATTCGCGTAGATGGGGCTAATGTTATTTTTAAAGCAACTTCGGTGCAATGCTATGGAATTAAAAGAAAGAGTTTGTCTTTTGATGGAGATACTTTATCTGGTTATGCGATTACTGGTTTGTGTGGTGAACTATCTAAAGAGGGGATAGAAGAGATAAAGAAAGAAATATTTGCAAAAGATAGTAAATCAGATTTTGAACTTGGTAGATGCTCTGCTAATCCATCAATATTAATCCGTTTTACTAGAGGGTATGATATTTTAGATTTAGCTCTATCTTCAGCTCCTTGCCCAGTAGGTAAGGTTATGTATGCAGGTAGAACAACATCAATAGGTTTGTCTCCTATCTCAAAATGGTTGGGAACTTTTGTTGCTGGTATGAACTCTAATATGAAAGAAATGGATAATCTTCAACAAGATAGTGGAGATGCTGAGAGTGATGATGCTCAAGATACGCCAAATGTTAAGGCGTGGATTAAGCAAGCACCAACAGCTGTAAAAACTGATGAAACGTCAAATAAGCCTGCTGCTCAGCCATCATCTAATAATCATAAAATTAAAAGATCATGGGCAACCGATGATGAAAGCGCATCATCAAGCTCAAGTAGCGATAAGCCAAAAATTAAAAGAGCTTGGGACGTGAAATAGAAGGTTGTTTAGTTGTTATAAGTAGGCGGGTTTTGATGAAAGCTCGCCTCTTTTTATTTGTTCATTGCTATGGTTTTATAAGATATGATTTCTGTGAGATGGTGATTTGTTATTGTTTGTTTGGACTAATATTTTTTAACTAAAAGTCAGTTTGTTTTTGTTGATTTGTATGGGTAACAACGACAGCATAACATGCATAATTTAATATTATGTGGTTAAGTAATAAACTGCCTAAGGTTTTGGGGTGTGTCTAAGTTCAATCATAGGAGATGATTTGTTTATCAAATCTGTAATCATCGCATATGGTTTAATCTTAGAGTTTATAGAAAAAGAAGTGTCGCTATCG
>QKFK01000132.1 GCA_003252195.1 Rhodospirillales bacterium | reverse complement strand
TTGTTTTTTGATATTAGCTCTTCAAATAAATTTGCATTTGTGGCAGAAAAAAAGCAAATAGCTGAATTGGTTTTTAAAATATTTTCCCAGTCTTTTATGTTGTGGTTAATCGCTTTAGCTCGGTATAAAATATGTTCAGATATTATTGTTGCTGATGCTAGATTCTTTATATCTTCGCTCACGACTTCAGCCCTTGCATATAAAAGTTTTTTAGGTTTTTTATTGTTTATTAAATCGCACAAGGATAAAGCATTGCTTTGCTGTGGAAAGATGGTTTGGTTAAATCCATATTCACGAGCTGTTTGGGCGGTTTTTTCACCAACACAATATGCTTCTAGGTGGCAATAGTCTTTTTTGTCATATGTTGAAGCAAAAAACTTAACTCCGTTCATTGATGTGAAAATAATTCCACTCAAACCATCTAAAGATACAGCCTTGTTTTTAATCTCTTCAATAACACTTAAAGGGCAATTTGTTTGAATAAAATTAACGCCCAAATCAAGCTTTAAGCTTTCTTCTCGGGTTATGATTAAATTTATTTTTTGCATGGTTTTATCTTGTGCAAAATTGTACCATAAACTCTGCTCCTGCGAGCTGTTTTATTTCTGTCGCAGATTTAGAGCCAATCGCTTCAGCGTCTGATAAATTGCCAGTTTTTTTAACAGAGAATTTTTTAGAGCCATCTATAGAATAAATCTCACCAGTAAAGTTAATTTGATTACCTTCTATTCTGGCTAATCCAGCGATTGGGGTTTTGCATGAGCCGTCAATTTCTTTCAAAAAAGCTCTTTCGCATAGAGCGCAAACATAGCTTTGCTCGTGATTTATTGTAGATAAGAGCTCTTTGATTTTGTTATCGTCTCTACGGCAAGTAATGGCAATTATGCCTTGGCATAATGCAGGAAGCATATAGTCAATATCAAAAACCTGCTTGGCATGTTCGGTCAGGGCGTTTCTGATTAATCCCGCATAAGCTAAAATTGTGGCATCAAAATCTTCATCGCTTAATTTACGAATTCTGGTTTCAACATTACCTCTAATCGGCTTAATGGTGATATCTGGACGGTGATGCAATATTTGAGCTCCGCGTCTGAGGCTGGCGGTTCCAACAATTGCCCCAATAGGGAGTTCGTCAATATTGTTATAATCAACCGAGATTAAAGCGTCTCTAGCATCTTCTCTTTCTAAACATGCAACTAACTCTATTCCATCTGGTAAGTTTGTTGGTAAGTCTTTAAGCGAATGAACTGCAAAATCAACAGCACCACTTAATAATGCATCATCAATTTCTTTGGTAAAGAGACCTTTGCCACCAAATTCAGATAAAGTTTTATCTTGGATTCTATCCCCTGAAGTTTTTATCGGGATTACTTCACAATTTGTATGATTTAGGTGCAAAGCTGTGCTACAAATAGCCTCAATAGCGATTTGTGTCTGTTTTAAGGCAAGAGGACTACCTCTAGTGCCGATTTTTAGTGACAAAGTTTCATTCATGGGTTTATTTTTAACCTTAAATAACGATAATTAAAAGAGGTATTTACATAAGTAATGATAGTTCTCGGAATTGAAAGTAGCTGTGATGAAACCGCAGCCTCGATTGTTAATGAAAAAAAAGAGATTTTAGCTCAGACAGTTTTATCTCAATTAGATGAACATCGCCCTTATGGGGGTGTGGTGCCTGAGATTGCGGCTCGAGCTCATTTGCAATATATTGACAGCATTATTGATGAAACCATGCAAAAAGCTGGTTTGTCCTTCTCGGACTTGTCTGCTGTTGCGGCGGCGGGTGGCCCAGGGCTTATTGGAGGGGTTATGGTTGGTGTTATGAGTGCAAAAGCTATTTCTTTAGCGCAAAATATTCCATTTATAGCGGTCAACCACTTAGAGGGACACGCTTTAATGCCTCGCTTAACATCAGGCGTTGAATTTCCTTATTTGTTATTATTAGCATCAGGCGGGCATTGCCAAATTTTGGTAGTTGAAGGCCCTGGTAAATATAAACGCCTTGGTACAACTATCGATGATGCGGCAGGCGAGGCTTATGACAAAGTTGCTAAAATGATGGGGCTAGATTACCCAGGTGGGCCAGAAGTTGAGAAAAAAGCATTAAACGGAGACAAGCTCAGATTTAACTTGCCTCGTCCGCTTAAAGGTAAGCAAGGTTGCGATTTATCTTTCTCTGGTTTAAAAACCGCGGTGCGCCACGTGATAGAAGGGTTTTCTCCAGATGGAAAAATAGATAATGCAAATATGAGCGAGCAAGATATTGCGGATTTATGTGCATCATTCCAATATGCAGTGGCAGATTCTCTTTGTTATAAGGTAAATAAGGCTGCTAAGATTTTTAGAAAAGAATTCCCTCAAGGCAAATTCCTCGTGGTTTCTGGTGGTGTGGCGGCCAATGTATTTTTGCGTGAATCACTAAAAGAAGTTGCTGCAAATAATAAGCTTGATTTTACAGCTCCACCGCTTAAACTTTGTACAGATAATGGAACTATGATTGCTTGGGCAGGATTGGAGAGATTTCGTTTAGGGCACCAAGATAGCTTGGATTTTAGACCAAGACCTCGTTGGCCTCTAGACGCAGATGCTCCAAAATCAACTGGAGCAGGATTAGTTAAAGCATAAATATTTTAAGGTGAAAAATGATTAATAAAATAGCAGTAATCGGAGCCGGTGCATGGGGCACAGGTCTTGCCATAACCGCCGCTAGAGCAGGTAAAGAAGTTTTGATTTGGGCAAGAGAAACAGAAGTTGTTGATGCTATTAATAATGAGCATGTAAATAAAGAAAAGAAATTACAGCAACATCTGATTTAGAAGAAGCAACAAAGGTAGACGCTTTATTGCTAGTAACTCCTGCTCAATATTTGCGCGTAACTTGCAAATCATTAAACCCTTTAATTAAAAAAGGTATGCCTGTTGTAATCTGTGCCAAAGGTATTGAAGAAAAAAGTGGCCAACTTTTGAGCGAGATTGTTAAAGAAGAATTGCCACAGGCTGTTATTGCGGTTCTTTCTGGGCCAACTTTTGCAATTGAAGCCGCTCTTGGTAAGCCAACCGCAATTACGCTTGCTTGTGCAGACGAGGCAGTGGGTAAAGATATTGTTCTGGCATTAGCAAATGATACATTCCGCCCTTATTTGTCAGATGACATTACAGGCGTTGAAGTCGGCGGTGCCGTTAAAAATGTTATGGCGATTGCAGGTGGTATTGTCGCAGGTAAAAAGCTTGGTGACAATGCAAAGGCCGCTCTTATTACTCGTGGTTTGGCAGAAATTATGCGCTTATCAGAAGCCTTGGGCGGAAAGAAAGAAACTTTAATGGGTTTAGCAGGTTTGGGAGATTTATCATTAACTGCAAACTCCATGCAATCACGTAACTTCTCTCTTGGTTTTGCCATTGGTGAAGGCAAAAAGATGCAAGAAGTTTTGGCTGGTCGTAACTCGGTATCTGAGGGTGTTTATACCGCTAGTGCAGTTAGAGAAACTGCTCAGAAATTAGGCGTTGAAATGCCAATTTGCGAAGCTGTTTATCAGCTGTTATATAAAGATGCCAATGTTGATGAGATTGTTAAAGCGTTGCTTACAAGACCATATAAAAAAGAAACGGAGTAATTATTTTACTCTCAATCTGATATTTCCTGTTAAAAAAAGCGTGCTCTAAAAAGCACGCTTTTTTATAGTCCATAGGGCATGTTGGAGCTTCGTCTTCATCCGTTTCTTCGCTTAGACTTTGTTGTAGTTCTATATCTAATATTTTTTTCATAACCGCAGATACAGGTCTATCCCAAGAATATAAAGACGAATGCACTTTGCCCTTATTTATGGTTTCTTGGCGGAAATCATCGCTTTCTAAAATCCTCATTATATATTTGCTAATTGCGATTATATCTCCAGGTGGGCAATATAATGCGCCATCACCTAAATGTTTGCGTAATGATGGAATATCTGAGGCAATAACGGGGCAGTTGCAAGACATGGCCTCAATCGGAATTATAGGGCAGGCCATTTCTGGGTTTACATTATATAAAAGGCAAATCGCCCCACTATAGATTCTGCTTAAATCTGCGCAATTTTCAATCGGCGAAATTAGCTCAATAGGTGCATCTGGAGGAAGTAGCTTTTTGGGCATATCTGCAATAATTTTTAGTGATATTCTACATGTCTTTAGGGTTTGGATTAGCGACATAATTGTTTTGAAGTTATTTCCATTTTTAGGAGGAATATATAAAAGATATGGGTTTTCTTTATCCATATTTATTATACTTGTTTTTCTATCAGCTAATGAGCCACCAGCTGGAATTAACTCGATATTGTCTTTGTTGTATGAAAATTTCTGAGCCAGAGTTTCTTTATCCTCAGTAGTTAGAGCAAAAATCTTTTTTGCACTAGCAATAGCAGAAGATGAAAAAAC
>QKFK01000184.1 GCA_003252195.1 Rhodospirillales bacterium | reverse complement strand
GAACTAGAGTTTAACAAACCTGTTGGCTATGGCATTATTGGCCCAGAAGTATTACCTGCACAAATTAATCCACGACTAATCCCTCATGCTCAAAATGCTGTAAATGCAATAGCTGAGGTGTTGAATATATTAAATAAACTGGATAATAAAACATCAATTCTAAATGCTTTGTAAGCTTCTTATTTTAAGCAAATAATCAAATTAGACTAAACAAAAATTAACCAATAAAAGAGAGGGCTATTTATTTACAGCCCTCTCTTTTATTTTTATCATAATTAACAACTATCTAGCAGAGCCTTTGCCCGATGCTGCCATAGCAAGGGCTAAATTTGGAACTCTATTTTTGTTAACAACAGGTGTGTTTTCTCTTGGTGCTAAACCACGTAATGCCGCAATTTTATCAAGCTTACGCATTTGCATAAGTTTCTTTTCTTTCATCTTACGTCTGTATCGATTAATTTCTCTACGTTTTTGATGAGCTTTCTCTTGAGCCAATAATTGATTATTTGCTTCAGCTTGCGGAGCTTTGCCTTGTTCTTGATCTTTATCAGGGTGAGCAATAACCTTAAACTTAGTTTTACGACTTAATTTTAAAAATTGTTTTAAACGTTTTGTTTTTTCTTCCTCGCTCATATTGCGAGTTGATGAAGTATCCTGAGCATCATCAGCAGGTTTTTTCTTAAAAGTTATACCTAACATTCAAACCTCCATAAAACCTTGTAAACTGAGTTAATGTTACATCATTAACAAAATTTTGTCCAAACAATAAATCACATATTGTTTTTAACAATATATTTCAAGGCATTATCAGCACTTAAAAAACTTACACAGCTTCTTTTATTGGCAAAATCTTGTAAAAAACCACTTAAAACATGCTTGCGTTCATATTTATGATTCCAAAAGAGCAAATTTATAAAATTCTTAAAGCTACTAAATTTATCATTTTTTGAACAAAGCCTCTCAATGATGTATCTTTTACAAATATTAAAATCTCTAACCCATGGATTTACAGCTAAAATAATTATTAAATCAGCCTCATCAAAAGCCCTATATAGCCAATCTTCTCTGTAATAAACACCTTCCATAATCCAACCATCATTGGATAAAATATCTGATATTTTTTTATCTCTAATATCTTCTGGGGTTCTTACATTATAGTTTTTATCACTATTATCCCAAAACACATCATCTAGGTCATAGTGATTAATAGATAGTTCCTTAGATAGCTTTTTTGCCAGATAACTTTTACCGCTACCAGAACCACCGATAATATGTATCTTTTTATACATTCATAAACCCTTAAACAAAAAAAAGGGGCATCACGCAAGATGCCCCATATTTTACCAATTAGCTAGATCAAGCTACACTTAGACCAAAGCCAACAGTTTCACCTTCAATCTCAGCAGATGAGCCATTAGCAACATCACCAAAATTAAACTCTACTGCTAGAACTTGATCTGCAATGTAAGATTTATTTTCTTCAATTGCTTGTTTAGCTTCATCACTTTGAGTGCTATAGGTTAGTTTAATTCTATCAGATACATCTAAACCGCTTTCTTTGCGGAAGTTTTGCACTGAGCGAACAAAGTCACGTGCAATACCTTCACGTTTTAATTCAGCTGTAACAACTGTATCTAAAGTTACAAGAGCTTTATTGTGGTAGAAAGCTTTACCAGCTACTCCTTCTTTCATCTCTAAGCGAGCTTCAAACTCGTCCGAATTTAGAGTTTGACCACCAATAGATAAGGTACCATCAGCGTTTTCTTTCCACTCACCTTTTTTGTAAGCACCCATAATAGGTCCCATGCTTGAACCCAAACGCTTGCCAATAACAGGAGTATAAAGATAAATGTAATTAGTTGCATATGAACTTAAATCACTTTCTTTAGCCACTGATTTTACATTGATTTCATCTTTAATGATTTCAATATATTCATCAGATAAAAGCTCTAAATCTTCGCCAACAACAGTTAATTTTGCAAGTGGCAAACGGTTACGCAAGTTTTTATCTTCGCGAATAGCTTTAGCTGAAGAACATAAATCCATCACAAAATCCATATCTTTAACCAAAGCATCATTAGTCTTAACTTCTGATAATGTTGGATAATCGACCAAGTGAACAGATTTCTCATCACTTAAAGCTTTAAAGATATATTCCGTTGTCATCGGGAGCAATGGAGCTGCAACTTTGCATAATGTAACAAGTACAGTATAAAGCACATCAAATGCGGTTTTATCACCTTCCCAGAAGCGTGTCCGAGAACGGCGAATATACCAGTTGTTCAAAATCTCCATAAATGAAGCAATTTCATTACATGCATTACCAACATTATAAGCATCTAACTCAGCTTTAACAGTGGTTGTCATTGTTTTAAGCTTAGATAAAATATATGAATCCATAGAAGCTTCTGACGTATAGCATTCTTTAGCTTTATAACCTTCAGCATTTGCATATAAACAGAAGAAGTAGAACGCATTCCACAATGGAATAAGAGCTACACGAGCTGCCTTGGCGATTTCTTTACCTTCTTTATCTACGGCCAAGTTACCACCTTTTAACACAGGTGATGACACCAAGAACCAACGAAGTGTATCAGAACCAATAGTTTCTAACACCTCACTTGGATCTGGGTAGTTTTTAAGACGTTTTGATAGTTTTTGGTTATTTTCACCCATCAACAAACCTGTGCAGATACAGTTCTTAAATGCTGGGCGTTTATGCAAAGCTGTTGACAATACGGTCAATGTATAGAACCAACCTCTAGTTTGATCCATAGCTTCGGTAATAAAGTCTGCTGGGAAGTGATTTTCAAACCATTCTTTATTATCAAATGGGTAATGCACTTGACCATAAGGCATAGAACCTGATTCAAACCAACAGTCAAATACGTCAGACACTCTACGCATCATAGTTTTGCCAGAAGCATCATCTGGGTTTGGATAAACCACATCATCAATATAAGGCTTGTGCAAATCAGTTACTGCAATACCAGATGCTTTTGAAATTTCTTCAACTGAGCCAAACACATCAACTCTAGGGAAGTTAGGATTTTCAGACTTCCATACTGGAAGCGGAGTACCCCAAAAGCGGTTACGGCTGATTGACCAGTCTCTAGCACCTTCAAGCCATTTACCAAAACGACCATCTTTAATGTGAGTTGGAATCCAGTTAATTTGCTCATTACTCTTTAACAAATCATCTTTGATGTCTGTAACTTTTACAAACCAAGATGACATTGCTTTATAAATAAGCGGAGTATCAGTACGCCAGCAATATGGATATGAGTGAACATAATTCTCTTTTTTCACCAATTTACCTTGCTCTTTTAAGAGCTTCATAATTGGTTCATTAGTCTCAAAAACTTGCACGCCTTCATAATCTGTAACTTCTGCTGTAAATTTACCAGCTTCATCAACTGGGCAAACAACAGGGAAGTCACTTTTGTATGTACGGCAAGCATTAAAGTCGTCTTCACCAAAACCTGGGGCAATATGAACAATACCAGTACCATCTTCAACTGATACAAACTCACCTGCTAAAACCTTAAATGCACCCTCTTCTTTGTATTTTGCAAAATATGGGAACATTGGAGTATATGAAAGACCGATTAGCTCTTCACCTTTAACCACACCAACTTCTGTTGCATTTTCTAGTTGCTTTTTGAACTTTGGCAACAATGCTTTAGCCATAACATATTTGGTTTCGCCTTCTTGCATAATGGCGTAATCAATATCTTTACCAACAGCGAGCATAAGGTTTGAAGGCAATGTCCATGGAGTTGTCGTCCATACCAACAAATTATAGCCATTTTCTAGTGTGAATAGCACTGTTATGGCATTGTCAGTTTTGTCTTTATAGCCTTGGTTTACCTCAAAGTTTGAAAGCGGAGTTTCAGCTGCCCATGAATATGGAAGAACTCTGTAATCTTCATAAATCAAACCTTTTTCATATAACGATTTAAAATTATGAATTACGCTCTCCATAAAAGGCAAATCCATGGTTTTATAATCATTTTTATAATCAACCCAACGGCCAATTCTTTTAATAACATCAATCCATACGCCAGAATATTTAAGCACATCTTTACGGCAGAATTCATTAAACTTATCAACGCCAAATTTTTCAATCTCTTTACGACCAGAAACACCTAATTGTTGCTCAGCTGACATTTCGGCAGGAAGACCGTGACAGTCCCAACCTAATCTA
The DNA here is from genome assembly GCA_003252195.1 of Rhodospirillales bacterium. GTDB lineage: Bacteria > Pseudomonadota > Alphaproteobacteria > QKFK01 > SZUA-500 > SZUA-500. The sequence goes on along the minus strand of QKFK01000184.1, from coordinate 6,944 downwards.
CGCTCAACTTTTTTACCCTTCATGGTTTGATAACGAGCTACCACGTCCTTAACATAGCTCACCATAATATGGCCATAGTGAGGTGTACCATTAGCAAAAGGAGGGCCATCATAAAAAACGAATTCTTCTGCACCGTCTCTTTGGCTTACTGATTTTTCAAAAATAGCTTCATCATCCCAGAACTTAAGCACACCATGCTCAATTTCAGGGAAATTTGCTTTTGCATCAGCTTCTGGATAAAATTTCTTACTCATAATATTTTCCGCCTTACGATTGATAGACCCAAGCCAAACCTAGCTAGGATTGTTATAGTTTTGATTATTTTTTTAGAATTCTGTAATGGTTATGTCAATAAAAAGCTAATCCCCTAAGGGATAATAATAGAAATAATAATTGAAATGCTTCTTATATCTGACATTTAACATAACCTTTATAAGGATTTAATTTATGCTCTAGAATTTAAGCCATAAAAAAACGGTGGTCAAGATAAAATCCTTAAACCACCGTCATTTTCTAATCATTTATATATTCATGGCAACGCTCTTAGCCATTTTATAAATAATTTCCCAATCTTTATCTCTTATAGCCTCATTAGGAACGATCCATGAGCCACCAACACAAGCAACATTAGGTAAAGCCAAGTACTCTAAATAATTAGAGGCAACAACACCACCTGTAGGGCAAAAGCAAACATCTTGAAACACAGATTGATAAGCTTTAAGAGCCTTTAACCCACCAAAAATTTCTGCTGGGAAAAGCTTCAAGAAACTAAAACCGTGAATTTGAGTAGCTTTTATAATCTCAGATGGAGTTGCAACCCCAGGAATAAACTTTAATGGATGTTTTTTTGACTCAATAGCTAATTCATCAGTTAAACCAGGGCTTACAATAAATTTTGATCCAGCGTTAACAGCATCTTCATATTGCTTTGGAGAAAGCACTGTACCAGCACCAACTTTCATCTCGGGCAATTCTTTCGCAACTGTTTCAATTGCAGATAAAGCACATTCACTACGCAAGGTAATTTCAATTATAGAAACGCCACCTTTAAGCAAAGATTCAGCGATTGGCAAAACATCTTCTTTATCATTTATCACCACAACTGGGATAACTCTGTTACCATTCAATATTTTTCGGGTACAATTCATAGAAAAAAACTCCTTAAAATCTCTATAATTTCGGCATAACATCTTTTGCTATAATAGCACCAGGATATTTTATTACCTCACCTGCAACCTTGTGCGCGACTAAAGCTGCTTCTTTTACTTCTAGCCCATTTATTCTTGAAGCTAAATACGACCCATTAAATGAATCACCAGCAGCACATGTATCAATTGGCTCTACGGTATATGGAACATCAACTTTTGTCACCACATCACCCAAGCTTTCTTGCCATATATAACAACCATCTGGTCCATTTTTAACCACTATTTCTTTCGGATTATACCTTTTTATACGAGAAATACAACTAGCAATAGAGCTATCACCAAACAGCATAACTTCATCATCATAGGTCGGCATTACCACATCAGATATAGACAAAAACTTCTCAAATACTTTGCGTGCTTTTTCAATATCAGGCCAACCTTTAGGGCGGAAGTTACCATCAAATACTATTTGAGCCCCTTTTTGTTTGGCTTTATTAAGGATGTTATAAAAAACATCTAATGAGTTATCTGAATATAACGACAATGTAATACCAGATAAGTAAATTATATTAAATTCACAAATTGTTTTTTCCAAATCAGCAGCGTCACCAATTTCGAATAATTCTCTTGCAGGTGAATTAGAGCGCCAATAATAAAAACTTCTTTCGCCCTTAGAATCGACATCTATCATATAAAGACCTGGGGTTCTATTTTTAGCTATTACACAATTAGAGTGTTTAACACCCTCTTCATCCCATACTCCTTGCATCATTGAGCTATATTTATCATCACCCAATGCTGTTAGATACTCAACATTAGCACCCAATCTTGAGGCATAAACTGCCATATTGAGGGTATCACCGCTAAAAGCCATAGCGAATAAATCTCCAGCTTTTTTAAGCTCGACCATACATTCACCAATGGATATCACTTTATCGTCTGATTTAAAAAGATTCATGTTAATACCTATATCTTTCAATTAATGTGATAGAAGGATAATAATATTGACCATATAAAACAAGTTACTTTTTATTATCAGATACCAAACTTTTGTGAAAAGCATCTCACACAAACAGCATTATAATATATTGTTAAATTAGAATATTTAATCATTAGAGACAAAATAAACCATTTTTTCGACATTTTTGTCAAAAATTTCTTGCAAGAAAAACTCAAACTACTATTATAGTTATAAGTAAATATAGGTTTATTGCATTATAAAGACTTCGGGGGAATATATTTAAGTGTCTGATATGAGCTTATTACAGAAGAGATTAGAACTACCGCTTTTAAAAAAGCGTGTGGCTCTTTATCACCGTATTAGATCAAAGAACAGCGGACCATTTTCTCTCCCTGAGTTAGAAATGTTTATGGCTTCTGTTGCCAACGAAGTAGATTCTACAACAACATATAATGAAATAGATAAAATTAGAAATGCAGTAATTAATGGTGAGGTTATTGATAAAGCTGGCCGTAGTTTATCCCCCGATATTACAACACCTGCGAACCAATTAATTTGGGCATCAGCAATTGCATTCTTAAAAGCAAACCCTAAAACCATTGAAACTTGGCCAGAGCATTTACAAGCTAAGAAACTAGGTGACACCCCATTATGGGAAGCATTAACAGAATCTGACAGAGCCGTTAACGAAATGAGCAACTTTGCTCGCCACTTAGATAGTAAAATGACTAATGACTCAACAGAGCTCAACTGGGGAACTCCTGAAAGTTGGTTTTATTTTTCTCCAGATAAAAATGCTGTAAATTTAGATTTTATGTACACTCTTTTAATTGGCTTTGAACATTCAAGAAGTGTTGCCTACCATGAACTCGGACACGCAGAGTTAACTAGAACTGTAACTCCTGAGATGAAACGCATCAAAGAAGAAAAAGCAGCTCTTAAAGCTAAGGTTAAGGCAGAAAAACGCAAAGCAACCAAAGAAGAATCAAAAGCTTATGCCAAGCTAAATTTTGAAGCTAATTTACGACACAGATTATTTAACTCAGCAGAAGATTGTTGTGTTAACCGTTATGCGGTCGTGCATGGTAAAAAATCATACCAAGACCATGGTCCTTCACTCAACACACTCGAAACAATCATTCAAGGCGTTGGGTTACAAAAAGTCGAAGATAAATCTGCTGGCAAGCCAGGTGAAAACGACAAACCGATTGAAGGTTGGGGCGAGAACAAAAACCAACAAAGTGCTGAAGCTAGATTTAATCAGTTATGTGGCGCAGCTAATCTTGCCTTCTTCTGCAATAATGGCATGTTCAGAAACACCCCTGAAGACTGGAAAGAAATTGGCATTGACATTGATATTGTCGAGCAACTTGGAAAAAGTAGCGGAAAAACTTTTGCCGATTTATTAGATGCATGCGACGGTAAAATGACTGAAAACCGTCCACACAGCATTGGTTGGCTACAACCAGAATTATATTTAAACCGCATTGAAAAAGCTCAAGGCAAAGATTATTACAACAACATTCTTTTAAAGCTTGCTGACCAGCGTTGCGAAATGGTTGACAACATATGGAATGACTATGTAACAGACCTTCTTCCTGAGCTAATGAAAGAATTTGAAGAAAATCTTGATAAAGAAGCAGACAAAGCTCAAGACGGCGACAGCAATGACGGCTTACCACAAGATTCGGACAACAGTGGCGGAGGCTCTGGTAACGACGACATCAATGATGATTCTAACGAAGGCAACGATAGTAACGATAATTCTAACGGCAACGAAGATGGCTCTGACTCAAGCTCTGGCGATGAAAATGGCGACGGCGACAAGGGTAAAGAAGACAACAATTCTAATGACGATGGAAATGAAGACAATAAAGACAAGAAAAAAGGCAAATCATTAAAAGACCTTAAGGACGACGCAAAAAAAGACGAAGATAAGAAAACCAATAAAGAAAAGCTAAAAGACAGATTAAAAGATGCTGAAGAAGGAGGTTCTGCTCAGCCTATTAGTGGCATGCAAGGACGCGAGGCCCTCCCTGTTGGTGATTGGAAAGATTACGAAAAAGCAGTTGTACAATACCAAGCAGAAATTGCTAAAATCAAACGTATGTTTGAAAAAGTTCAAGAGCATCAATTACGCACTGTGGCCAAACGCTCTAACCAAAAAGAGTTTTTACCTCCAGATGGTTCATTAAAACGTTTTTCCACTGATGCGCATAGAGCATTATTACGCAAGAAAAAACTTGGGCAAAAAGTTACTAAAGATGATTACAAGATGTTTAACATCGATAACACTAAAACAGAACCTACAACAATAGATTTGGTTGTATGGATTGATGGTTCTGGCTCGATGACATCTGGCGACCCTAAGCCATTACACTCTGCTGTGCAGGCGGCATCTATATTATATGAAGCCACAAAAGATTTGAATATTAATACTTATATTGGTATGTGGGGACACAAGAACCCTATTATAATATCTTCACCAGGTGACAACCCTAAAGAAGTTGGCGAACGCATTGCAGGTGCTTATGCAGGCTTAAATAGTGGCACAGACATGGCTCCATCATTAGAAAAAACAGCCGAAGTCCTTGCTAACAGAAGAACAGATGCTAAAAAACCACTTGGTAAAACACATATATTGTACGTATCAGATGGTGACATTGCCGATAACGCAGAAGCTCAAAAGAACATATCTACTATGTTTAAAGAATGTGATGACATAACCCTTGATGTTGCTATTATTAACAACAAGAAGACAGAAATGGAAGATGTTATCCAAGAAGCTGCGGAGCAAAACAAGCGTGATAAAGACATTAGTGTTACCAGAGGATTTGTTCCAGAACGTTTTGTTGATGATTTCTTAGGTGCGATGATTACTAGAATTCGCTCTCAAAAAAGCTTTATTGCCAAACCAGCTGCCAAAAAGAAAGCAGGAATGATAAAAGCACTAAATACTATGCAACAAAACAAACAAGCGAAAAACAAAACAAGTTTAGTAAGTAAGATTATAGATAGCAACCATAGATAAGAGTTTATTAAAAAGAGGGAAAAGACATGGATAAAACTTTAGATGAAAAATATGCTCCTATACCAGTTGGTGTAAAAGGCAGACCATACCCAATGATGATACCTAGCGACATTGTATATGTCGATGGTAAAGAGGTTTTGCTTAACCCTACCCTTGGGTTGTTAGAAGATCCGCTTATTTTCTCATCAGCTCGTCCTTATGACCAAGTGATGGGTGATTTTTATCGTAACATGCCTTCTCCAAGTATGCTCCGCACTTTCTATAAAGCTATAGAAAGAAGAGGTGACTCATCGAGCCGTAAAGTTCAAGCATTCTTCGGTCCTCCTGGTGTTGGTAAAACCTTTATGCCTTCTTTAATTGGTAAAGCCCGTGACCCTCGCGGACCAATTGTTGTAGACTGTGGCGGTATGAACTTAGAAGAATTGTTGTTTGAAACAGTTTTAGATACAGACGCAGATAAAAGTATTTTCAAAAAGCTTGAAACCAAAATCGCTGAAGGAACAATCAACCCAGCTTCCTTAGCTTCATTGAAGTCTTTGCTATCATATACATCAAAAAATGAAAAAGGCGATGAAGTTGAGAATAATGATATCTTTATCGAAGAAAATGGCAAAGTATCTATCGACTGGACTTCTACAAGTAAAATGCCTAAAGACAAGCTTACTAACTTAGCAAAAGAATTAAACGTCATTGCCGCAAATGAAGGTATTTCAACATCTGGTGATGCTTTTGTTATTAAAAGCCGCAAAGGTCCTATTATCCGCGCTTGGGAAGAAGGCCGAGAAATAGTTCTTGATGAGTTTAACAAATCTCAAGATGGCTCAGAAGGAAAGATGCAGGTTTTATGGCAGATTTTCACAGGTGAAATCAAACATAGCCACACAGTTACTGGTGGTGGCGGATTGTCATTTACTTTTGACCCTGCAAAAACACCTAAAGGCTTCTTTATTACCGTTGCTGGTAACGAAAGTGAAGATGGCTCTGCAACTCATGGTTTGTCAGAATCTTTATACAGACGTTTGCAACCAGAGTTTTTGCCTCGCCCAGATAAAATGGACTTCCAACACCGTATTTCTCAGGCTTTGTGTGGAGTTCCTGTTTCAACTCTTTATTACTCAAATAAAGAAAAATGGGACGAGAACCCAAAAGGTTTCACAAAGTTCTTAGAAAGAATATATGACTTAGGTAAAACAGAAGAAGAGATCAAAAACTCTAGCACGATTAAAAAAGATTTACTTAAGAACTGGAAGAATATAATTGAAGTTTCTGATAGATTATCTGACTTCTATAAATCATGGGATGATTTGACTAATCCAGCAAAAGTTACTGGTGATTTATCTTCTGAAGTTGATGAAGATTACAAAAAAGAACTCGGCTTTGGTATGAGCACAGTCTTAAAACATGTTAACGAAGCATTCCTTAACATGCCAAAAGTATCAACTTCATCAGAAAGCAGCGGATTTGACCTAGAAGATGACTGGTCAGTAGCCCCTCCTATTCCAACCAAGGTTGATGATTTAGCTGAAAACTTTGGTTCTAACTTGTGTCAGTCAATTATATCTGACATTGAAGAAACTGCTGCCCGCAGGGGAAAAGTAAACTTGTTCAAACAGTTGCTTGAAGCCGCAAAAACAGCAGGAATTATTTCTGCTAAGCTAGATGAAGGTACAGCCAACGACCGCGCTACTATTGCTGAATTATTAAACACAAAAGATACTTCAGAAAAGTTTATGGAAGAAGATAAGCCTTTATACGCTAATGTTGAAAGCTATGTTACTAATGAAAATTCTAATGCAATTAGAAA
>QKFK01000036.1 GCA_003252195.1 Rhodospirillales bacterium | reverse complement strand
AAGCGCACTAGATAAGTCATTTTCACCGAGCAATCCTCCAGCACAAGCAACCAAACCAGCTACAGCATTTTTTCTACGCAATAAAGAATATAAGGATGTGTGCGTACCTTGAGAAAAAGACATTAAAGCAATATCTTCATCTTTTAGCCCATGTTCATCTCTAACAAAATCTATAAACTCATTCACTAAAGGCTCAACTTTGGCAACGTCTTTTGCCATTTTTGAGTAAAACTCTCTAAAGTTTTCTTTATATTTTCTTCTACCCTCTGGGTCAGTCCCCATTAAAGAAAACCATTGTTGCAAAACCCAGTCTTCTGGTAATTCACACTTTTCTGGACCAGATGGAGCATAAAAAATAGTATTTGGCAAAAGATCTTTATATGCATCTGCCAAATACATAAGCTCATTTTTATCTTGGGTATAACCATGCATAAAAATCACCGCTTTTTTAGGCTCGCCTGAACCAAAATATTTATAGGTATAATCTAACATCTTCTTACTCGATTACTTGTCCGCTTTTTGCCCAATCTTCGTCAAACATAACAATAGATTTGTTGGTTAATGGATGCATATACATTGAAGTAATAATATCTGGAGTTGTGGTAATGGCACCAACGCCCATTGTTGTAAGCTCGATTACATCATTTACAGATTTAATTGAAGCGGCTAAAATTTTAGTATCATATTCATAATTATCTATAATTGCTTGCATAGAAGAAACAACATCTAAGCCATTAGCACCAATATTGTTTAATCTACCCACATAAGGAGCTATATAATCAGCTCCACATTTTGCAGCGAGCAATGCTTGAGATGGAGACAAACAAACTGTTGCAATAACCTTTGTTCCCTCAGACTTTAATATCTGACAAGCTTTTAACCCCTCTGGAGTTATTGGAAGCTTAACGACAAAGTTTTTAGCAATCTTGCGAAGAACATTAGCTTCACGCATCATGCCGGCACAATCTTTTGCAACCACTTGAGCGCAAAGCATTTTATCGCCAATAATGCTAGCAATATCACTTAGAACTTCTTTATAATTTCTGCCAGAATTTGCGAGTATTGTTGGGTTTGTTGTAACACCATCTAATATGCCGAAGTCATAAAGTTCTTTAATAGCTTCAACGTCATATGTATCTGCAAAAATTTCCATAACTCTTCCTTATCTGTTAGTTAAATTCATATCCAACAGTTTTATAACTTATGGAAAATAAAATCAATTTACTTTAAGGAAATCAGCTAAAATTTTTGCCAAATCATTAGCATTATTTTCGCGGTTATATAAATGTCCGCATTTTTCCAAGATTTTTATATCTTTTTTGCAATCAAGAGCATCATACAAAATCTTGCATTGCTTTGCTGGTAATATTGCATCTTCCGCCGCACCAATTATCATGCAATTAGCTTTTAAATGTGGGGCCATCTCTAGGGCATTATAGTTTTTTGATTCCTCAATAACATTATAAGAAATATAACCTTCTCTACCATATGCTTTATAAAATATTTTACCTTCTTCTTTCCATTTTTTAAAATACTCACCCATATTAATCGAGGCTGCTTTTTCCCACATAAGACCACTCACCAATGGAGACACTAGCACCAAATTTTCAACATCACTCGGGTTATCATATGCATATAACACAGATGACCCGCCACCCATTGAATGCCCCAATAAAGAAATTTTATTATCTTTTACATAACCCTGTTCTTTTGCCCATGATATCACGCATTTCAAATCATCATAAAAGCTACTTAGGCGAGCGCCTTCAAGCTCACCATAACTTTGCCCAAAAGAATACCTTGAATCAAAGCTAATGGCCACATAACCATTATCTGCAAAAACATTTGATGCTACTTTTATGACATTATGTTCTTTGTTTGAAGACAAACCATGCTGGGCGAACAAGCACCCTCTTGTTCCGTTTTCACCATTAAAGCTGACACATATATCCTGCCCTAAATTATTTTGTATAAAAAAATCAGCCATAGCAAAACCTTTCAAAACATATATTTTAAGTATGAACTAAATTGATTAAAGCAAGATTTATCATTATTTTCCAAAAATATAAATTTATCATGTTGACCAAATAATCACTTAGAGCGTAGAATAGACAAAAAAGAGGAATAAGTGAAAGATACATCATACAAACATTTAGTTTATGAAAATCCTGAAGAGCTTGCTCTTCTGAGCAACATTTTGACTCAAATTTCTCAAAGTGAAGAAGGCAAAAAACTGGTTGAAGATGCTGAAAAACACGGCACTAAAATTTGCCTATCAAACAACATTAGAGCTGACGGTAACTTTAACGATAAAACAAAGATTTTAACATTATCTAGCAATATCTCTGATATAGAAAAAATAGCTACATTATCTCACGAACTTCGTCACTCTCAACAATTTATGAAGGGCATAGAGTTAGACCCTCTTATTGACACGCCTGCTTCTTTTATTAAAAAACAAACCTTAATAGAAGCAGATGCCTATATGACATCTTTTATCGTTGCATGGCAGTTAAAAGAGAAAAACATGCCAGAAGCATGGGAAGAACTATCAAAAGATCCATCTATATCATTTAAAAAATTCAAAGAGCTTACAGAAGCCGAAGGCAAAGTTACCCCTAACATAGTGCTTAAATCGTTTCGAGAATGGTTTAATGATTACCCTAAACGAGATGCTTATGAAGCAAATTATGTATCCATGATTAGGCAAGAAATAAAAAAAGGGGGAGAACTCAAAGGGGCATTTACAAGAGATGCCGACATGAAAAAAGAAGCATCTAAGATTTGCACATTAGGTGGTGAATGTTATTTGAATAATGCTGACAAATTATACAACCGTACAATGCTTAACACGATATGTTTCTCCACTAAAGAATCTGCTTATAATTACTTCTTCAAGGCTAACAAATGGGATTTGCTGTCAGATGCAAAAGAAAACCTATTTAACACATATGGATTAAGAATCAGACCAACCAGAT
>QKFK01000234.1 GCA_003252195.1 Rhodospirillales bacterium | reverse complement strand
ATCATGGCAAAAGTAAGAAGCTTAAAAGAAGTATTTGATAGCAACATCTGCGATGTAGAAACATCGGTACCTGAATTTAAATTTGAAGGTTCTGCAAGAGACAAGGCTCGCATGGAGTTTTTGTTTGAGCGTTTGTGGGAATCTTCTTCTGCTAGAGATGTAATTTTAAGCGCAATTGAGAATGGTTATGAGTTCTCTTTTTCACCTGCTATGTCATATAGAGGTGTAACTAACGGGGATAAAAAATACCTTGTTTTAAATCCTACAGAAAAAGACGATAGGCTAGTTGTAACGTTAGCTCATGAATTGCGTCATGCTCAGCAATTTTCAAATGGCATTGTAAAAGATGTTAAGGCTAATAATATTAGGACAGAGGTATTGAAAACACGTGCTATTGAAGCAGATGCTTTTGCTTATTCAATCCTTGTTGCTCATGAACTTAAAAACTCAGATGCGGTAGATTTATATGGTAATAAAGGTGATGCTGGTCCGTGGGAAGAGCTTAAAAATACGGATACAATTCTCGCTGAGTGCTTTGAGCGTTCTTATGATGAGACAGGAGATAGTACTAAGGCTCTTTATGATACATTTAAGAAATGGTATAGCCATGAGCCTATAACCAAAGCATATGATAGAATTTTATGTAATAAGCTTGATATTATTGCAAGTGAGCCAGTGTTGTCTGAATCGGCATCTTTTAATCAAGATGAGCATGTATCATCTATTGTAAAAAAAGTATGTAACCACAATGGTGAAAGCTATTTTGAGGATTCTCATTTAATGCTTTTAAGAAGAGAATATTTTAGTGTTTCAGAGGATACTTCAAAGCACATTGCAGCGTTCTTTGCTAAAAGAGAAGAATTCAAATTGCCAGTTGATAATACATACCGCTCTTTACACGTTAAAAAAGATACGCGTGTAAGTAATGACAATCAAACAGATAATGTAATGCAGTTTGCTGCTAGAAAGGTGGCCTCTAGGAGGTAATATGAGTTACGCAAATTTTGTTTCTTTGAATAGAAAGGCATATGCTCCTAGCATAATTGCCAGATTTGCGCGCAATAGCTCATTTAAGGTTCTGGGGCAGGAAGAAGATAAAGAGCGGATAAACCAACTTTTTTCATTGTTGTCATTAAGTGAAACAGGAGCTGTGCTCATAAACCATGCAAAAGAGCAGAAATATCGCTTTAAGATGAATAAAGGTATGTTCGAATATGGTGGAGCAAACCCTTATACGAAAGTTGTTAATTTAAACCCTAAATATAATAATGGTAGGTTGGTTGGCACATTGGCTCATGAGCTTAGGCATCTTATGCAATATTCAAGCGGAGCTATGCCAGAAATAAATAGCTTAGATTTTAAAAGCTACATGATGCAAAATAGAGCAATGGAAGCCGATGCCGAGGCTTTGGGTGTGTTGGTTTCGTGGGAGCTTAAAAAGGCAGGCTTTCCTGATTCTTGGAATATTTATAAAAAAGAATCTCCGCATCTTGCTACGGCTTTTGAAAATAATATCAATATTAGCAAAGAAAAGGCTATGACGGAGACGTTTAAGGCTTGGTATGATAATAAGGCTCTGATTGATACATATGATAGCTTTCAAGTGTCAGACTTAGAAAATATTGATGAATATGACGATTGTAAATTTGATAAGAAACTATCTTCAGCCAATATAATAAAAATGCTTTGTAAAGACCCTGTTACTGAGAAAAAATATTTTACAGAAGCAGATAGTTTGTTAGAAGAAGAAAAATATATCACTATATCTGATAATAATAAAAAACGTGCCGAACGCTTTTTAAATGATGAGATGCTGATAGAAGAATATGGAGTTAAAGATTTTTCTTATAAGAAACTTCCTGTTAGGGATGATGCTCGATATAAAAAGGCCAAGAAATCTAGTGGCAAAAAAACAACTAATAAACGGGTGGATTATAGTTCAGACGCGATTATGATCGCTCAAAACAAGTTGCTTGGGAGGTAAGAGTGTCAAAAATTTTAACCTCAGATAAGACCTTAAAAAAAGCCTTTAGTAATGCAACTAAAAATACAAGTAAGCGTATTTCTTGGGGAAGGAAAGCGCAATTAGTAAAATGTAAAGGGACTAAAGAAGAATGCGCTAGGATTAAAGATATTGCAGAGCGCTTATCTAAGAGTGACTTTGCCAAAAACTCATTAGAGATAGCCTACAAAGCTGGGTATAGCATTTCTTTTGCTGAAGGTATGGAAGATACCGCAGGCGTATGTAATCCATCTACCAAAAGCATAACTTTATCGGCTAATGATAGCGATGAACAGAATATTGCTACATTGGCTCATGAATTAAGGCATGCTGTGCAATTTACAAATGGTATGGGTGCCAGAATAGATTTGCATAATATAAAAACTCAGATAATGATGAATAGGGCAATGGAGGCAGATGCGGAGAGTTGTGCTGGTATATCTGCTTGGGAGCTAAAAGAAAAGGGTGATGAAAAACCTTGGGAGATTTTCTCTAAAGAAAGTCCTTTAATTGCTAATGCCATAGAGGAAGATTTGGAAAAAAATAATAGCTCTATGAATAGCGAGAACGCAAAGAAAAGTGTTTTAACTAAAGCGTTCAAGGCATGGTATAAAAACAAAAATTTGCGTGCTGCATATGAAAAAAACCACGTTGATAATCTTTTGTTCTTAAAAGAAAAAGAACTTCTCGGGCGATTGCCTCTTAATCAAAACATTGATCCAGAAGATATTATCAATGGAATTTGCGTGCTTCCTAACGGTGAAAAATATTTCAAAGATGATGCTAAGCTTATTTCTTCGCGTAATTATCTTAGTGTAAATTTAAGTACACACACTAGCTTTAAGAAAATAATGCAAGAGAGGTTTACTCTGTATGGATTAGAACCAGATAAAACCATTGATGAACTACCTGTTACCAGACCTACGGTTAGTTATAATAAGTTACCATCAAATAAGAAGACTTCAGAAAATATACAAAAAAAACAATCGTCTGTGTTCTTGAGCTCAATATCATTAAAAGAAAGGCAAGAGCAATCTGCCAGCATCATAAAAATGAAACGTTTAACAAAAATCATTAAAAGCAAAATTGTGTCTTCTAATTTTAGTGCTCGCTAATTCGTGATAGACAGTAGGTGGACAAAATAAATATTTTTTTCACTAATTATTTCCGACTCCTTGTAAAATCTGTGTTTATATTTGGGTTGCACTGTTTGTGCTTATATCTATCAAAAAACAAAAGCTTAAACGTATTTGCGGTTTGTTTTTTTCTGTACGATTTTTCTTGCAATAATAAAATTAAAGTGTCAGAATTATTTCATAAATTGACAAAAAAGAAGAAAAATGAACATGAGCGTAAATTGGCAAGAAGTAGATAGTAAAGATTATGCAGATGCTATTGAGCAAGCAAATGCAATGCATGAGCGTGAGATGTTTGATAAAAACAAAACTCTTACACAAAAGGCAAAATTATCTTTTTATGATTCTTTTTACGCTTTAAAATTAAGCAATAACAAAACTATACCAGCAACATCAATGTACTTTGTTACAGATGGTACTGATGTGGAAAAGATAGATTTTAAGCCAGAAACTATTTATAAAATCAATGAAAAAGCCGATATAAAATTAAATCAAGAAAATATCCAAGAATATATAGGATTCTTTTTTGCAAATATTCGCAATAATGGCTACCGTTTTTCATTGGTAAATAATGTAGATGATTTAGGGCTTAAGGTTAATGAAGTTTCAGAAATAACTGACGATATTGATAATTATATCTTCCCTACAAAAATAACTGCTGATGAAAAAGGTTTTTATGCTAGTAGCTGCGTTCTACTTGGTAACAACTTATTTGCTATCAGTTCACATGTTGATGCGAAGGGCAAGTTGGATATTCTTTCTGAAGAAGTGTTGCTTAAAAATTTGCCAGTTCATTTGAAAAGAATCCGATAGCATTAGGAGTATTTGCAATGAATTTACCCCCAAATAATCAGTCATTTGTAAATGCCAGTGAAAATCCTTTTTTTGATTCTATAAGAGGTTTCCTAGCAACCAGTGGTATTACGATGCCAGAAGAAGAGAATAATGAATTTTCTTTAGATGATGTCGTTCCATATACAGATGATTTTCATGCAGATATCCACGTTGTTGGTCATCAGTACGATAGAGATAGAATCTACAAGGCTCTAGATACAATTAAAAAAACAGAAATAGGTAGATTTTTGGTAGATGCACTGGGAAAGGCTGGCTATCGTCTTGAGATGGTAGATGGCTTGGATTCACTCGGCGTTTGTTCTCCTGATGATGGTCTTATAACACTTGATAAATCAATTGATGAAAATACGTTAGTGGCGACCCTTGCTCATGAAATGCGCCATGCAATGCAATATAATGCAGGTCTTAAGATCTATCCTGAGGTTGATAGTACTAAGACACAAATACAAATAAACCGTGCCATGGAAGCAGATGCAGAGAGCTTTGCTGCTGTGTTGTGTATGCAGTTAAGAGAGCAGGGGAATGATGGCCCTTGGAATGCATTTAAGCAAGACGGAGCTAAGGTAGCTTATTATGTCGACCGCAAAAAAAGCCGTTTAGGCCTAGAAAGTTCAACTGGTGAAAATACATATGCTTTATTGATGTCAGGATTTAAGGCTTGGTATAAAGACTACAATATCAGAGAAGAATATGATAATCAGCACATAGATTTGTTGAAAGAAATTTGGAGCAATGGAATAGCTGATAAATTTTCTTTTGATAGAACTTGTGAGGCTTCGCTTATTATTAAAAAACTTTGTAACTACAAAAACCAGTCTTACTTTGACGGTTCTCCTGATTTGTTAAACAAGAAAGAATATAGCGGTGTTTCTAATTCAACTATGAACCGTATTGAAAACTTCTTTAAGACACGTAATCAGGTATATGGCTCAGACAGAGACCCTTCTTTGAAAGAAATTCCTATATATGAAGTTGTTAATGAGCAAGATAACGAAAATAGTAATTCTAAAAAGAAGCGTGGTAACTCAAAATCTGTTTACTGGGGACCAATGCAAGAAAAAAGCAATGAGTTGCATAGTAAAATACAGCGCTTAAAGTCAGCTCGTCGTTCTTACCGCTTAAAGCAAGATAATAATGATGTAATTATAACTCCAACACCATTGCGTTCAAAAATGATGTTGTTAAAAGGCAAGAAAAACTCTTTATAATAGGCTGGTTGCCATTACTCACTATGTTTGGTGTTATGATGGTGCAATTCTGTATATGACAGGTTTTGTTTGTAGTGCTGTAGCTTTAAGTTAGGTGTTGTGCATTGCAAAAGAAAAAAGAAGAGCTTTATAAATGTAAAAAGACCTCTATAAGAGGTCTTTTTATTGTTTGTAAGATGTCAAATTATAGCCGTTGCCCAACGACATTGTAAATCATAACTTTATGCGTCTACTCTTAAAATTACATCAACTCTTCTAACTGTTCCGCCATTAGGAGGCATTGGCACGTTATTTACAATTATGCCATTATCTTCCATAACGTCTTCAAGCTTGCCACTTTTCTCAAAATAGAAATGGTGGTGATCAGATAAGTTATTGTCATAGTAGCAACAACCAGAATCAACCATAATCTCACGGAGCAAACCTGCTTCTGTAAATTGGTTTAATGTGTTGTATATAGTTGCCAAAGAAACATCTATTCCTTCAGACTGTGCCTCACGGTGCACATCATCTGCTTTAAAATGCCTATGGCCTTTTTCAAATAATAATTTTGCAAGTGCCATGCGTTGTTTGGTCGGACGTAGTCCGCTGTCCCTTAGCACTTTTAGGGTTTTCTCAAAAGGTCTTTCTCTCATTTTTCACTCCAAATTTTCTTACAAACTCTGCCTTATATCAGAACAAGCGAATAATAAGGCGGTTTTTGCCAAAAATCAATATATTCTATTATAGAATAATTATAATGTAAGGTCTATCTATTTCGTAGAGAATAATTTAGTTGTTTATTTTAAAATATACAACTTTTATTTTTGTCTAATATCAAGAGGATAGCCAAGTTTAATGAATAGATATCACAAAAAAGGCCTTCTTAAAAAGTAAGAAGGCCTCTTCTTATGGTTTGTAGATTAAGAATTATTTTTCTAAATCTTCACCTGTTTCTTGGTTAACACGTTTCATAGAGAGTTTAACCTTACCTCTGTTATCCATGCCGATACATTTAACTTTAACCATATCGCCTTCTTGAATAACGTCTGTAACTTTCTCAACGCGCTCATCTTTTAGCTCTGAAATATGAACCAAACCATCGCGAGCACCCATGAAGTTTACAAAAGCACCAAAATCAACGATTTTGATAACTTTACCATCATAGATAACACCAACTTCTGGCTCACATACAATGCCTCTAATCCAATCAAATGCTGCTTCACCAGCTTCTTTAGCAATTGAAGCAATTTTGATAATACCATTGTCGTCGATATCAATCTTACAGCCAGTTTTTTCGGTGATTTCACGAATAACCTTACCGCCTGTACCAATAACATCACGGATTTTATCAACTGGAATTTGTAAAGATGTGATACGTGGAGCATAATCGCTAACTGTTTCACTAGCTTGACCAATAGCTTTTGCCATTTCGCCCATGATGTGCATTCTACCGTCATGTGCTTGTGCAAGAGCAACTTCCATAATCTCTTTAGTGATAGAAGTGATTTTAATATCCATTTGTAAAGCTGTAATACCTTTTTCAGTACCAGCAACTTTAAAGTCCATATCACCTAAGTGATCTTCATCGCCGATGATATCTGAAAGAACAGCAAATTCACCGCTTTCTTCTTTGATAAGACCCATTGCAATACCAGCAATTGGGCGAGCAAGTGGAACACCTGCATTCATCAAAGCCATTGAAGTACCGCAAACAGAAGCCATTGAAGATGAACCGTTAGATTCCATGATTTCTGAAACTACACGAATTGTGTATGGGAATTCTTCTTTAGAAGGAAGCATAGGGTGAGTTGCTCTCCATGCCAATTTACCGTGACCAATTTCACGACGACCAGGAGAACCGTTTCTACCACATTCACCAACAGAATATGAAGGGAAGTTATAGTGAAGCATATATGCTTCTTTGCTTTCGCCATAGATATCGTCTTTAATTTGTTCATCTTGACCAGTACCAAGTGTAGCAACAACCAAAGCCTGAGTTTCACCACGTGTGAACAATGCTGAACCGTGAGCACGTGGCAATACGCCAACTTCACATTCAATTGGGCGAACAGTTTTAGTGTCACGACCGTCAATACGGATACCAGTTTTGATAACAGCTGAACGAACAACGTTACTTTGCATTGTTTCAAATACTGCATCAAAGATTGCTAATTCTTCCTCATTTTCTTCGCCTAATGAAGCCTTAGATTTTTCTTTAATCTCAGCTACTTTAGCTTGTCTGTCTAGCTTGTCTTTAATTTTGAAAGCTTCGCTCAATTCAGCAGAAAATGCTTTTTCTAATTTTTCTTTTACTGAGAAATATGCAGGTGGGAATTCTGGGTGAGCCCATTTTTCTTTACCACATTCTTGAGCTAACTCATTAATAAGGTTGATAACTGGTTGGAAACCTTCGAAACCAAACATAACAGCAGCTAACATAGTTTCTTCTGAAAGCTCTTTAGCTTCAGATTCAACCATCAATACACCTGCAGATGTACCAGCAACAGAAAGCTCAAGCTCTGATTCTTTCTTTTGCTCAATTGTTGGGTTAAGAATGAATTCACCATCTTTATAGCCTATGCTTGCAGCACCAATTGGGCCTAAGAAAGGCACACCAGAAATTGCCAAAGCTGCAGAAGCTGCAATCATAGCAACAACGTCAGAATCATTTTCTAAATCATGCTCAATAACAGTACATGTAACTTGAGTTTCATTTTTGAAAGCTTCTGGGAATAATGGTCTAATAGGGCGGTCAATAAGACGAGAAATTAAAACTTCTCTTTCTGAAGGACGGCCTTCACGTTTGAAAAAACCGCCTGGGATTTTACCAGCGGCATATGATTTTTCTTGATAATTAACTGTAAGTGGGAAGAAATCAATCCCATCTTTCATCGTACTAGCAGCAACAGCTGCGCAATGAACTTTAGTGCCAGCATAAGAAACGATAACTGAACCGGTAGCTTGTCTTGCAATTTTACCTGTTTCAATAACTAATTTGCGTCCGCCCCAATCTAATTCTTTGCGTGACACGTTAAACATTGTCATATATATATTCCTCTTTTTTTTCCAATTTTGTTTCTAACCCATTTTAGAAACAATCGTTTTTCAAACATAAAAAAACTTTTTATAAAATAAGCTAATATTCGTTATAAATCAAAATAAAAAATTAGCTCATATTTAAAAAGAAAACCGCCCCAAGAAAGGAGCGGTTTTTTTGTCTTATTTACGCAAACCAAGCTTTTCAATAAGTGTTGAATAACGTGATGTGTCTTTGCCTTTTAAGTAGTCAAGCAAGCTTCTACGTTTACCAACCATAACCATAAGACCTCTGCGTGAGTGGAAGTCTTTAGCGTGAACTTTTAAGTGCTCAGTTAGGTTTTTAATTCTTTCTGAAAGAACAGCTACTTGAACTTCTGGTGAACCAGTATCGTCTTTAGCTGTTGCATATTCTTTAATCAACTCTTGTTTACGTTCTTGAGTAATCGACATCGTATTCTCCTTAAAATTTTAATAATTCATAACACGCTTCGGACTAAGTTTTTCATCTTCTGCAACAGCAATTGCCAATAAATTATTATTGAACATCAAAGCCACATCGCTACCTCCACGAGGTTTTTCGGACTGGCTCCGATTTATAATGCTGATAAGATCAACTTTTTGTCCGTGCTTAATGCAATCGGCTTCCTCTTCATTTATGGCGAGCACCAAGATGTCGTCTAGTGCCGTCTGAGCAGGAAGTAATACCTCTTGCGAGCCATCACTATGCACGATTGATTCTAATTTATCCAGTAAAATCGCATTGTTTTCTGAAAATTTTCCGCATTTAATGCGCCTTAGATAAGAGACATGACCACATGAACCTAAATATTTTGCAATATCTCGGGCTAATGAGCGAACATAAGTTCCTTTAGAGCACTCTACTTCAAGTAAAGCTTCGTTATTTTGCTTCATTTCAAGCAATCTAATCGAAAAAACTGTTATTTTACGTGATTTTATCTCAAATTCTTTGCCTTCGCGGGCTAGGGCATAGGCTCTTTTCCCATCTATTTTTATAGCAGAATATGCAGGTGGAGTTTGAGTTATCTCGCCATTAAAGTGATTTAGCGCAAGCAATATATCTTCCATCTCTGGAATGATTTCAGACGTTTCAACTATATCGCCTTCTCGGTCATCTGTAGTTGTTGCTTCACCAAATTTTATTGCGAATCTATAAGCTTTTAAGCTATCCATCATATAAGGAACGGTCTTAGTTGCTTCTCCTAATGCAATTGGCAATACACCGCTCGCTAGCGGGTCTAACGTTCCGCTATGTCCAGCCTTTTGTGCGTTGAATATTCTTCTAACTTTACCGACAGCTTGAGACGAGCTCATACCTTCTGGTTTATCTAGGATAACCCAGCCATTAATTGGAAGACCTTTTTTGGTTCTACCCATAAATATTATTCTTCTTCATCAAGGTTATTTTTCTTGGTGTCTCTGCTTACTTGCGGGTTGCGGAACAAGTCCTCAATGTATCCAGCTGTTGCAAAAGAATCATCTGGTCTAAAACGCAGGTCAGGAGTGTAGCGCAACGTAAGTTTTTCTCCCAAACGTTTGCGCAAAAAACCTTTGCAACGAGCTAGTCCTTTGATTATTGCTTCCATATTTTTACCACCAAGTGGCATAATATAAGCGGTTGCAATTTTTAAATCTGGGCTCACAGAAACTTCGGTTACAGAAATCATCACATCCATTAACGCCTCATCAACGAGTTCGCCTCTTTGGATAACAGACGCAAGGACGTGTCTGATTTCTTCACCTACTTTTAATTGCCTTTGTGATGGCTCTTTAGAAATTTTATTGGTCATGTGTAATGCCTTAAAAACTACAATGTAGCTGCAATTTCTTCGATTTCATAACATTCAATATAGTCACCTTTTTGAATATCATGATAATTCTCGAATGACATACCACATTCATAACCTTCTTTAACTTCTTTAGCGTCATCTTTGAAGCGTTTGAGTTGTGATAATGTACCATCATGGATAACCACGTCATCACGAAGTAATCTAACTTTGGCGCCACGTTTAACGGTACCTTCAGTAACCATACAACCAGCAACTTTACCAACTTTGGTAATGTTAAATACATCACGAATTTCAGCATAACCAATGATGTTTTCTTTGAGCTCAGGTGTTAACATACCTTCTAGAGCCTTCTTCACATCATCAACCACATCATAAATGATTGAGTAATAACGAATTTCGATACCATCGCGTTTAGCTAAGCTTCTTGCTTGTGGGTTAGCACGAACGTTAAATCCGATAACCAAAGCATTTGATGCTTTAGCCAATGTAATATCAGATTCGTTAATACCACCAACAGCAGAGTGCAATACTTTAACTCTAACTTCTGCATTAGAAAGTTTTTCTAATGAGCCAATCAAAGCTTCTGCAGAACCTTGAACGTCAGCTTTAATCAATACAGGAAGGTCTTTCACTTCGCCTGATTTAAGCTTGTCCATCATTTGCTCCATAGCGGTACGAGAAGACTTAACTTGTAAGAGTTCTTTAGCCTTGCGAGCACGGTATTCAGAAATTTCGCGAGCTTTATTTTCATTTGGCACAACGATAAAATCATCACCTGCGTCAGGAACACCCTGTAAACCAATAACTTCAACAGGAGTTGCTGGACCAGCTGTTTTAATTCTTTTACCATTATCGCCAACGAGAGCTCTAACACGTCCCCATTGTGAACCACTGATGAATAAATCACCAACATTAAGTGTACCTTTTTGAACCAAAACGGTAGAAACAGCGCCACGGCCTTTATCCATTTTAGCTTCAACAACAACACCCTCAGCAGGACGATCTGGGTTAGCTTTAAGGTTTAAGATTTCTGATTGTAAAACAATCGCCTCAACTAGCTTATCCATATTAATCTTTTGTTTGGCTGATACTTCTACTGAAAGCACATCACCGCCCATATCTTCAATTACCAAACCGTGGTTAAGCAAAGCTGTCTTAACACGTGCAGGGTCTGCACCTGGTACATCAATTTTGTTAATTGC
>QKFK01000268.1 GCA_003252195.1 Rhodospirillales bacterium | reverse complement strand
TGTAATGTTCCAATCATTACAGACTATATACGATTCATCGAATAGTTTAATAAATACCAATTATGGGCTAGCTTAACTCATGCTATAACAATCTTAAAGGCTACATATAATATGTAGCCTTTTTTATACCACAGAAGCAACAATAGCCAACGAACAGCAAGTGTAACATCTCTAGAATAGCAAAGAACAATGATGCAGAAAAAACTCCTAAACACTATATTTTAGAAACAAGTAGAGGCGATAATTAATATCAGATGCATAACTGAGCTAGATGAAACACACTTACTTAAATTATTAAAAAACAAACCAATATCTCGCATATAAATAACTGTTAAAAACATCAACTCAGGGCCATATATAGGCTAAAAACGAACTTAACAGTGTATATCTAGATAAATTTGTTGCGCAAAAGAATATATGTAATATGCTAATTCTAGTACAAGACTGTTGGCAAAAAGGATTAAACCCCATTTTGCAACGGTTTTGTTTGTTCTAAACCATTAACGAAAGGGTGTTTATAGATGGCAAAACCTCTTATGCCTAAAGCTACAGCAGTGTGGCTTGTAGACAATACAACTCTTACCTTTGAACAAATTGCAGAATTTTGCGGATTACACCCGATTGAAGTTCAAGCTATCGCTGATGGCGAAGTTGCAATGTCAATAACAGGTCTCGACCCTATTATCGGCGGACAATTATCTGCTGATGACATTAAAAAATGCGAAGAAAACTCTGATGCAAGACTATCTTTATTGGTGCACCAAGATTATGCCCAAAAGAACAAAAGCACTCGCTACACACCAGTATCTCGCAGAAACGACAGACCAGATGCCATTGCTTGGCTATTAAAGCATCATCCAGACTTAAGCGACAATCAAATCAAGAAATTGGTTGGAACAACTAAACAAACAATTGATGCTATACGCGACAAAACGCACTGGAATAGCGCTAACATTAAATCACGCAATCCAGTTACGCTTGGGCTCTGCTCAGAAGGCGACTTAGAAAAAGCAGTTGCTTTATCTGGCGTAAAAAAATAAAACAATAAAAAAAGTGGGCCAAATAGCCCACTTTTTTTTACAAATCAACTTACAAAACTAGTCCTTAAGAGAGATGCTCCATAGATTCTTTAACTTTTAGTTTCTGTTTTTTTAGACTAGCTAATTTAGATGCATCTGGCATAGGGCGTGCATTTTCAACTTCAATAGCCACCTCAAGCTCATGATGCTTAGCTTTAAGTTCTTCAAGATTCATTTCTGTGCTCATATAAAGGACCTCCGAATATTTGCTTTTATAATTACTCAATGTATATTATTTTATTTTAAGGCTTATTGATAGCTTTTTCCACCCCCTTAATAATTTTTTTCGTTTTTTTTCAATAATAAAGAGGATATAGCATAGCCATGAAGAAAATAATAATCGCAATTAGTGGAGCTAGCGGAGCTATCTATGGAATCACATCGCTAAAGCTTCTAAAAAAACATAATATAGAAACACATCTTATTGTATCAGATGCTGCAAAAATAACATTACATGAAGAATGCGCCTTAAGCATAAATGACGTAAAAGAACTCGCCACACATTGTTATAACATCAACGACATTGGCGCCAAGCCTGCCTCTGGCACATTTGATGCCGACGGGATGATAATTGCTCCATGCTCTATTAAAACCATGTCAGAAATTGCCAATTGTATATCAGGCAACCTAATTACCAGAAGTGCTGACGTAATGCTAAAAGAGCGCAAAAAGTTAGTTGTTGCATTAAGAGAAACGCCTTTTCACGCTGGACATTTGCACAATATGCTAAAAATAACCGAAGCCGGAGGCATCATCGCCCCTCCAGTTCCAGCTTTTTACACCAAACCACAAAATATTGAAGATATTGTAACACAAAGCTGTTGTAGGTTATTGTCACTACTAGACATCAAATGCGATAACACGATTAAGTGGAAAGAATAAGCATATCCCTTCAATATAGGCATATGCTTAGAGTTATAATAGCTATACAAATAGTTCCCATCTATACCACCACAACACTATAGTTATAAAAATGATTTAGACATTTGTTAATCACAAACCCTCGCCAGCTCACCAACCAACATAGATAATATTAGCTGTAACTCACATCATTTTACATTTATCCGGCTAAACAGAGCTATATAACCCCATTCCGTTTAGATAGCTAGCGTTATGCTCGGAACAAAAAAAGCGGCTCATATAATGAACCGCTTTAATTTTAATCTATTATAGATATAGATTATTTAGTTTCTTTACCAACGTAGATACCTACATCACGTGCAGCTTTAACTAAATCATCATCTGGATTTACATGTTTAGTGCCAACGCCTGTTACTTCTTCTAAAGCAACATCGATGAGCTGACCATCTTTCCATGCAACCATTCTATCTGTTCTACCTTCGGCAATCAAATCAACAGCTTTTGAACCAAAAACTGTAGCCATCAAACGGTCATAAGATGATGGAGTACCACCACGTTGAATATGACCAAGAACAGTAACACGTGTTTGGAAATCATCACATTCTTTGTTAATTCTAGCGCTCAAATATTGACCAATACCGCCGTAACGAACATCATCGCTCGCATGAGCAACTTGTACACTTGTACCTTCAGGAGTTTTAACACCTTCAGCAACAACAACTAATGCGTGGCTTCTACCTTGTTCGTGAACTTGTTTAAGCTTGCTGATAACGCCTTCTAATGTGTAAGGAATTTCAGGAAGCAAACATACGTCTGCACCACCAGCAATAGCTGAGTGAAGAGCAATATGTCCAGCATCTCTACCCATAACTTCTAAAATCATCACACGGTGATGAGAAGAAGCTGTAGCGTTAAGTCTATCAAGAGCTTCAACACAAACATCACGTGCAGTTGAGAAACCAACTGAGTGCTCTGTAATTGGAGTATCATTATCGATAGTTTTAGGAGCGCCAACCATTTTAACACCAGCATCGCGGCATAAACGGCTAACCATGCTCATAGAACCATCACCACCGATAACAACGAAAGCGTCAATTCCGAGTTCTTTAGTTGCATCAGAGAAATCTTTAATCATCTTAGCATTGAAAGGAACGCCACTGTTAACAGTACCAAGCATAGTACCGCCGAGTCTAAGCCATGGATTAGAAAAATCGTCAATTGTGAGCTTTTTATAGCGCACTGGGCGATAGGCAAGACCATCAGTACCATCAATGATACCGTATACTTCCCATCCATAATGTAATGTAGCACGATAAACAACTGCACGAATAACAGCATTAAGGCCTGCACAGTCTCCACCGCTGGTTAAAACACCAATTCTTTTAATTTGATTCGTCATATAAGTTTTCTCCCTTTGATCCAACATTATCAAATCTACTTTCGTTTCTTATACGTATTTTTAACAAAACTCCATATTTTTTTTCATTATTTGCACTTTTTTTATATATATTACTCTGGTTTTAAAGTAAAAAATTGATTAATCTATATAGATAAGCAATGTCTTAGCGCCAAAGGTTTAATAATATGGACATGGAACAAAAAAAGATTATTGAAGCAAAACTTTACTCTTTAAGAGTTGAGCATCGTGACCTTGATGATGTTATTGGAACATTGTCAGTTCAACCTTCAATTAATCAGATACAGATTCAACGCTTAAAAAAACGCAAGCTAATGATTAGAGATGAAATGTCTCGCTTAGAAGGAATGATGATACCTAACATTATTGCTTAGGCTTGCTATTTTGGCTCATTACTGCCATTACTGAACTGAGAAATTAATTTTTTCTCAGCTTTTGCCGTGACTTCTTCCGCTGTTTCTTTAGTCATTCCGTATGGCTGAACCGCATAAAGCATTTTAAAACCTAAATCCACCTCCTCTTTAATGGATATTGGCTGATTCACAATATCAGAGAGGCGCTTTAGCTCTTTTTCAATCTCGTCCGCGGTTTTAAATGGATTCGAAATAGCGAATCCACCACCTTCAATATTACCAACAGCCCCATTTGGGCCAACCAATTCAGCTAATTTTGACAACATTCTATCTAAAATATCTTCTGAGGCCTTTGTCCCAATCTTTAACCTAAGCTCTTCATACGGATAAAACCAAATTAAAGCTAAAGAACCTTCTAGACTACCTCTGAGAGCATGTTCAACATGCTCTTCGAATTTTTTATCAAAAGCCCTACGATTAAACACAGGAAAAACAACATGCATTAGAGATTTTTCAAACTGCATATCAAGCATATGTTGCAAACTTTTAATTCTCTTACGAGACTCAAATATTTCTTCAATTAGTGGGATAAGTGCTTGTTTTACTTCAGGAGTTACTTGACTCTCATCAAGACCTAACAATGAAAATTTATCAGAGATTTCTTCAGGATCTTTATCAATTTCTTTGATGGTTTCTTGCACGCCAACATATGGATTCTTTGGCTTTTGAAACAAGCTGTCTTTTCTACTATCAGCAATAGCAGTGGTCGGAAACGAATCGGATGATGAAATATCAGCCATTGCACACCTCCCTTTTGCTAAAACACCATAAAAAAGTCCCTTTTTCTCCCTTATATAGCTTAAATTATAGCAAAAAATTAATTTATATAACTTTAACACTTCACAAAAAAAATATGTTATGATAGATAATGTATCTCTGTGGTAGATGTGAGTCTGCCATAAGAGTCTATTTGTTTAAACTTGCTGAAATGTATATTAATACAAATCGGCCCTATTGGAGGATAGAACCATAGTACAAGTAACTGTACGCAACAACAATGTTGATCAAGCATTGAAAGCGTTAAAAAAGAAAATGCAAAGAGAAGGTATTTTCCGTGAGATGAAACTTCGTCGTAACTTCGAAAAACCTTGCGAAAAGAAAGCTCGTGAAAAAGCTGAAGCTGTACGTAGAGCTAGAAAATTAGAACGCAAACGCGTTGAGAAAGACGGATTCTAGGATATACCTTAAGAATCGGGTTGAAAATATTTAGCCCCCAAATGCACCGCCCTAGGAGGTGAATAATCGGTGTGTTTAGTTATAAAATTTTTATAAAGATATTTTTATTATCAAGGCAGGTTTTTACCTGCCTTTTATTTTGCTTTAATTACCAAACAAAAAAAACTTACAACATCTCAAAGCAAGCTTGATTAATCAACCATAGATAAGCTTGATTTATAAACGAGATATATTAGGAGCTTGAGAGTATTTTAGCGGAATGTACATATAAGTACATGAGCAAAAAATGCGAGCAATAGCGACGACAC
>QKFK01000060.1 GCA_003252195.1 Rhodospirillales bacterium | reverse complement strand
ATAGCTCCGTTTTTATTTGTAAAACAATATTACTTGCCGATTGTAATTTCAACGCGGCGGTTTCTAGGCTCTCTAACACCATCAGCTGTTTGAACAGCAAGATTTGTCTCGCCATATGCTTTTGTGTTAATAGTTTGTTTTTCAAGACCAGATTTTTTGAGTGCGTTAAACACTGTGTTAGCACGTGATTTTGAAAGACCTAAATTATATACATCTTTTCCAGATGTGTCAGTAAAGCCAGCAACATTGATTTCTGTAATGTTGTTCTTGATAACTTCATCTGCAATCTTCTTCAATACAGCTCTTCCGTCACCCATAACTTGTGAGCTGTTAAATGAGAAGTAAATAACATATCTGTTTTTTCCAACAACGATTGACGGTGAAGTTATTGCAGTAGCCTTTCCTGCTTTTGAGGCAGGCGCTCTTTCAATAACATTCATTGCAGCGTCAAATTTATCACGGCATGATTTGATATCATCTGGTTGAATATCTTCTTCAAGCTCTTGTGTCCAGCATTCGTAGCCAGCTTGTGCTGAGGCTGAATCTGCGGGAGCTGTAACTCTTGTGCCTGCGTCTAAAGTTCTAACTAATCTTTCGCGAGCAACACGAACTTCTTCTGCATATTTTTCTTTAATTTTACGAGCTGTAACTGCCTCTGGTGCAGGAGATGCGCCATCTGCGGCTGCTTTTGCTCTTTCTAAGAACATAGCTGTATCTGCCCAGTCATGTTCGTCTCTTTCGGCTGCTGCGAGCTCTGTATACTCATGCTTTAGAGCTTTATCAAAAGCAGAACCTTTAGTTTCCATGTTTTTGACTGCATCTACATCCCAAGTAGAGCTACAAGCGGTAACTGCTGACATAGCAACTGCAGCAAAAAGAGCTTTCTTAAAATTCATCATTATAAAAAGACCTTTATATGCGAAAATAAACCAATAAAATAATCCCTCAGAAATAAATATAAACAGCTTCTCAAATATAATCAATATAGATTTAAGTAAATTTTTCTACCGATTCGCAAAAATTTAAACTATGTTTATCTAAAAGCAAATAACCACAGGATACAAAGATGATAAATTTAATCGGCTTAAGCAAAGAAGAACTAACAAACGAGATAGTCGAAAACATGGGAGAGAAGCCATTTAGAGTAAGACAATTATGGCATTCTATTTATAATCGCGGAGAAAAAAACTTTGATGATATGACCGTGTTATCAAAAGATTTTAGAGCTAGATTAGCAGAAAACTATTCTGTGGATAGACCGTCAATAGTTAGAGAGCTCACATCAGAAGATAAAACGCGCAAATGGCTCTTAGAGATGAATGATGGCAAAAGAGTAGAAAGCGTTTACATTCCAGAAGAAGATAGAGGCGCTGTTTGTGTCTCAACGCAAGTAGGTTGTGCGGTTGGGTGCAAATTTTGCCATACAGGAAGTCAAAAAATAGAAAGAAACCTTACGTCAGGTGAAATTGTTTCGCAATTTATGGTCGCAAGAGATTCATATGGCGAATGGCCTAGTCCAGTTAATGATACCAGATTATTGTCAAATATTGTGGTTATGGGTATGGGGGAACCATTTAATAATTATGAAAACACCGTGAAGGCTCTTAAGATTATTATGGATGGCGATGGCTTAGCTATATCAAAGCGCCGTATTACAGTTTCAACTTCAGGGATTGTTCCATATATTGCAAAAGCAGCCAGTGATTTGGGGACAAAACTAGCTATTAGCTTGCACGCACCCAATAATGAGATTCGCGAAAAAATAATGCCGATTACTAAAAAATATCCAATAGAAGAAATAATCGGAGCATGCAAAGAATATCAAAAAACTATAAGTCATTATATTACGATGGAATATATCATGCTTGATGGAATTAATGACGGACCAGAGCACGCTAAAGAACTTATATCATTGGTTAGAGGTATGGGGGTTAAATTTAATCTAATACCTTTTAATGCATGGCCAGGTTCAGAGTTTAAATCATCTTCAATGAATAAAATTAGAGCTTTTGCAGCAATTTTAGAAAAAGCAGGATATGCAGCCCCAGTTAGAGTTTCAAGAGGGCAAGACATAATGGCGGCATGCGGACAATTAAAAGCAAAAGTTAATAAAGAAGGATAGAAAAGATTGTTTTTTATGCTAGAATCAAAGCGGTGATAGGCTAAGGGGTAAAAGTTTGCATGAAAAAAATTTATATAGTTGATGATGATGAAAATATAGTTATGTCAGAAACAATGGCGTTAGAGGAAGAAGGGTACGAAATAGCTTCTTTTAACAACGGGATTGATGCGTATAATGCCATAATTACTCAGCAACCAGATTTGGCTATTCTTGATATTAAAATGCCTAAAATGGACGGCATGGAATTATTAAGAAAAGTCAGAGAAAAATATAAATTTCCTATAATAATGCTTACGAGCAAATCAGAAGAAGATGATCAGCTAGAAGGGTTTGTTTGTGGAGCAGATGATTATATAACTAAGCCATTTTCTCAAAAATTGTTGATAGCAAGAATCAAAACATTACTAAAAAGACTTGATGCGGAATCTGTTTCTATAAAAGAGGCTGACACGCTAGAACAAGGGTCTTTATTTATTGATTTTGAAAAACTTATTTGTAAATGGAAAGGCACAGAGATTACGCTTACCGTTACAGAAATTATGCTACTAAAAAGTATCGCGACCAGACCTGGAGTTGTTAAAACTCGTGAGCAGCTAATAAGCGAAGTATATGGCGAAGACAGTTTTACAGATGATAGGACTGTTGATAGTCATGTTAAAAGGTTACGCAAAAAATTTAAAAATATAGATGAAGATTATGATGCCATTCAAACGCTTTACGGGGCTGGCTACAAATACAAGGTTGAGTAAATATAAAGATGAATAAAATAACCAAATTTTTTTATGAAATTGGCGATTCATTTAAGGCTCTGTTTCAATCAAAACTAGCATTAAAAGTGTTGGTGGTTAATCTTATTGGTCCGCTTGCTTTATTTGTTGGTATGATTATCTCTGATAATTATGAAAAAACACTGATTAATTCTGAGGCTGAACATTTGTTTGCTAGATCTGAGCAAATTGTTAATGCAATTAAGCAAAATGCTCTTGAGATTGAATATGTAACAATAAATGACCCTCAAAAAAGTTTGGATATTGAGGCAAAAAAAGAAAATCCAGTTTTCACGCCCAACTCTAGAGAGGTAAGTGTTGTTAATGGTGGTAATTATGATGCTTTGTATAAAATATCTGCAGACGATACTCGCTTCATATTGAAAAACTATATCGGGGATAAAAGTGTGCGATATAGAGTTTTTGGAGCAGATGGGACACAGAAGGCGGATAGTAAATATGTTTTGCCATTTGATTTTGAAGAAGAGGCGTTCCCTAAAGAAAAACAATATGGTGATTTGTTAAGATATATAATCACGACATATAAAAATTTTATGGTTGAACATTTTGATTCATACAGAATTAGAAAGTACATAGATAGAATAGACAATCTATCGGATATAGAAGAGGCAAGTACGGCTATTAAATTAGGGGATAGATACTACACATTACGCTATAATGCGCATAAAGGTAAGGTGCTATCATTGGCGGTGCCGATAAAGTTTGTTAATCAAAATATCGGAGTTCTTCTAGCGGATACATCATTAGATAAAATTCAAGATGATTTATTAGATGTTCGAGAAACTGTTCTAATATTATTCATATATACTTTAATTGGAACAGGCATAATTTCACTTTATCTTTCCTCAACAATTTTGGGGCCATTATCTAGGTTATCTAGAGTGGCAAAAAATGTGCATCTTAAAAAAGGCGATGGCTCTGCCGAATTTACTCAGCTAATGATACGCCAAGACGAAATCGGCACATTGTCTTTTACTCTAAAATCGATGGTGGCATCTATTCAAGAAAGACTGGGTAAAATAGAGCAATTTGCGGCAGATGTTGCCCACGAGCTTAAAAATCCATTGTCGTCTATTCAAAGTGCTATAGAAACATTGGCGGTGGTAAAGCAAGAAGATAAGAAAGAAACATTATTAAACATCATAAAAGACGATGTTGATAGGATGAATAGGTTAATTACGGATATTTCTAATCTATCACGTATTGATAGTGAGTTATCAAGACGTGATGAAAAAGAAGAAATAGAGGTTAAAAAACTGGTTGTTTCAATTGTTGAGGCTTACATGTCTGCTCCAATAATTGATAAAAAGATGCAATATGTAATTGATTGGGATGCTGAAGTTGAAAAAACCAAAATATTGTGTTCTAGAAGGCGTTTTTCTCAGGTGGTAGATAATCTTTTGAGCAATGCAATAGGATTTACACCAGATGAAGAAGGTCAAATAACTATAAGAGCCAACAAGGCTGGCGATTTTATCAGAATATATTTTGAAGACAATGGTAGTGGGTTTGCTTTAGGTAAAGAAAAAGCTATTTTCCAGCGTTTTTATAGCGAAAGAAGCAAAAAAGATAGCTTTGGTTTCCATTCTGGGTTGGGTTTGGCTATATGTAAGCAGATTATAAAAGCAGTCGGTGGAAAAATAAGGGCAGAAAACATAATAAGGGACGGCGAAATTAAAGGAGCCAGATTTATTATTTCTGTGCCAAGGTTGTAACATGAGCGAAATTCACGGAACATGTTTTGAAATTATGGGTGTTGGCGTCCTTTTAAGAGGAGCATCAGGTTCTGGAAAGTCAGATTTTGCTTTAAGGTGTATTTATAGTGGAGCAAAACTGGTTTCTGATGACATTGTCGTGCTTGAAAAAGAAGAAGATTCTATTGTCGCAACTTCTCCTGAAAACATAAGAGGGTTGATTGAGGTTAGAGGTGTTGGGATAGTGAAAAAAGAGTATATTAATAAAGCTAAGATATCATTGGTTGTTGATATGGAAAAAAGCGATAAAATATCTCGAATTCCTAAAGAAGAGGTTTGCAACATTTGTGGTGTAATGTTAAAACATATAAGGCTTTATCCTTTTGAGGTTTCAGCGGTAGAAAAACTGAAAACAGTAATTAGTATTCTGCAGGGAAAAGAAGCAATTTTTGATGGTGTTTTAGAGGGGAAAAATGGCTGAGAATAACGATGTCCTAAAAATAATATTGGTTACAGGAATGTCTGGAGCTGGTCGAGGTTCTTCTCTTGCTTGTTTTGAGGATATGGGTTTTGAGGTTTTTGATAATGTTCCCCTTTCATTGTTCAAAGTTTTTATGCGCCAAGAAATAGATAGAAAAGGGCGTAAAAGAAACCAACCGTCTTTATTAAAAATGCTGGGTGCTTCTATTGAAAACGAAGAAGATTTATCAAAACCAATTGTGGTTGGAATTGACGCAAGAACTAGAGGTTTTACGTCATCTGAAATTAAAGAATTTATAGCAAAAGAAAAAAACGATACAGAGTCTGATGTAAAAGTACTGTTTTTAGATTGTGATGATTCTGTGTTGATTAAGAGATACAAAGAAACTAGGCGCTCTCACCCAATGTCTAGAGATATGAGCTTAAATGATTGTATTGCCTTAGAAAGAGAGAAACTCGCAGAAATTAAAGAAATAGCGGATACAATTTTAGATACGTCAGATCTTAATTTTGGAGAGCTTAAAAATATGCTTAACATTTGTTTCGGCAATGAAACAAGCTCGGAAATGCCAATATTGATAACATCATTCTCTTTCAAAAAAGGCATTCCTCGTGAGGCAGATTTGGTTTTTGATGTAAGGTTTTTAAAAAACCCATATTATGTTGAAAAACTCAGAGAACATACAGGGCTAGAAGAGGCTGTGGCCGAATATATAGCTAAAGACAAGCATTTTCAGCCATTTTATGATTCGCTCATCAATTTGGTTGAGCCATTAATCCCTTTATACCAAAAAGAGGGAAAAAACAGCTTGAATATAGCGGTTGGTTGCACTGGTGGCAAGCATCGCTCGGTATTTGTTGCATCTAAACTTGCAAAATATCTGGAAAAAAATAGAAAAAGGATTAATCTAAAGCACCGAGAGCTTGAAAAGCTCGGTTTAGTATAAGGGAATAAATATGATAGGAATGGTTCTTGTAACACACGGAAATTTGGCGTTAGAGCTTATTGCTGCTATGGAGCATGTGGTTGGCAAGCAAGATAACGTCTCTTCAGTTTGTATTGGTCCTGAAGATGATATGGAAATGCGCCGTCAAAATATTTTAGATAGCGTTAAAAGCGTTACTTCTGATGAGGGTACCGTTGTGCTAACAGATATGTTTGGGGGAACCCCATCTAATCTTGCTATATCAATTATGGATAAGGCTAAGGTTGAGGTAATTGCAGGGGTTAACTTGCCAATGTTGATTAAACTCGCAAGTGTAAGAAACACGGGTGTAAGCTTAGAAGAAGCGGTAGTCAGCGCTCAAGAAGCAGGAAGAAAATATATTAATGTAGCTTCTAGATTGTTGGCTCAGGAGTAAGAATAATGGATATGAAAGTGTGTAGTTGCATGGATGATATTTTTGCTAGCGATAATATTGAGAATGCAGTTTTTGATATTGAAAAAACAGCCACTATTTGCAAC
Organism: Rhodospirillales bacterium; assembly: GCA_003252195.1. Lineage (GTDB taxonomy): Bacteria > Pseudomonadota > Alphaproteobacteria > QKFK01 > SZUA-500 > SZUA-500. The sequence continues at coordinate 7,073 of QKFK01000060.1, read as the reverse complement.
CAAAAAGGATTGCACGCAAGAGCCGCAGCTGCTTTTGTAAAATTGGCAGGCGAGTATGAGGCAAATGTTGCGGTTCAAAAAGATACTCACGTTGTGTGTGGTCGCTCAATTATGGGTTTGATGATGCTTGCAGCATCTAAAGGTACAGATGTTGTTGTAAAAGCAAGTGGAACACAGGCTCAAGAAGCTGTAACTGCTCTTACAGATTTGATTAGCAACAGATTTAATGAAGAAGAATAGAGATTTATCGTGGCAGAAGAAACAGAAGGACAGAAATCTAACTTGCGCGAAATAGTTTACACAGGTGTGGGTGTGTCTCCTGGTATTGCTATAGGCACGGCCTATGTGCACAACCAAGGGGTTATTTCTGTTCAAAAATACCGTATTGAAAGTGACGACGTAGAAAAAGAGCAAGAAAGAGTTGTTCTTGCTGCAGAAAAAACAGCGCGACAGTTAAAAATATTGCGCGCAAAGGCAGAAAAAATGCCTGGTGATTCTGGTGAAGAGCTTATTTATTTGCTTGATGCTTATTCTCATATGTTGCGTTCTTCAAGATTGGTTAGAGGTGCAATTAAAAGAATTGCGATTGAAAAGATAAACGCAGAATCTGCTGTTCAAGCAGAGATTTCTTCATTGGTTGAGGCCTTTGAAATGATGGACGATGCGTATCTTTCGGCAAGATTAGATGATATTAAAAATGTTGGCTCTAGAATTGTAAGAAACTTAGGCGCTAAAACGGTTGAGCCATTTGCTAATTTACCAGATAACACAATTCTTTTTGCAAACGAGCTTGCTCCTGCTGATACTGCAATGCTTGATCCTGAAAAGGTAAGAGGCTTTGCAACACTTGCGGGCTCAACTTTAGGGCATACTGCATTGTTGGCTCGCTCATTAGGGCTTCCTGCAGCGGTTTCTGTTTCTAACTTGTTAGACGTGGTTGATTCTGGCGATAAGGTTATTATCGACGGAACATATGGAACGGTGATTATCTCGCCAACCCCTGCCACCCTTAAAAAATACGAGAATTATCGTCAAGACTTCCTTGATTGGAGAGAGTCATTAAAAGGTCTTCGTGATTTAGAAGCGATAACTCAAGACGATGTAAAAATTAACTTAAAAGGCAATATAGACCTTCCTTCTGAAATTAGAGTTCTTAGTGAATCTGGTGCCGAAGGCGTGGGCTTAATGCGCACTGAATATATGTTTATGAATAGATCTTCTTTGCCTAGAGAAGAAGAACAATATAAAGCTATTCGCGAAGTTATAAGAGTAATGGGCAATAAGCCTGTTACAATCCGTACATTAGATGTTGGCGGAGATAAACCAAGTGATTTGATTAATTCTGGATCTGGTTCTGCCTTGGGCATGAGGGGAATTAGATGCTCACTTAAATGGCAAGATTTATTTGAAGAGCAATTATCGGCAATTTATAGAGCATCATACTATGGCAATGTTAAGGTTTTATTCCCTATGATTAGCTCTGTATCAGAAGTTATCGAAGCTATAGAAGTCAAAGATAGAGTTGTAGAGAGATTAAGAAGCGAAGGGATTAAACTACCTGAAAAGCTTCCGGAAATTGGTATTATGATTGAAGTGCCAAGTGCGGCCATATGTGCTGACGCTATGGCAAAACATGTAGATTTCTTTTCTATCGGAACAAATGATTTAACTCAATATACATTGGCTTTAGATCGTTCAGATAGTAGATTGTCGCATTTGTTTAACCCAATGCATCCTGCGGTTATTAAATTAATTCATATGACTGCAGAGGCAGGTAAAAGACATAATAAGCCTGTTTCTATATGCGGAGAAATTGCTGCTAATAATTATTATACAGAATTATTGGTTGGCTTGGGTGTAACAGAATTATCAATGCCAGCGATAAACGTACCAACTGTTAAGGAAAGAATAAGAAGTATAAATTATTCTCATGCCGTTGATTTCGCTGATTATATTTTGTCTTTAGATACGTTAGATGATGTTCTAAAGGCATTTGAAGAGAAAAACCGACTATAAAATTACAAGGAAGAACAATGACTTTTAGTGACTATAAAGTAAAAGACATCAATCTTGCAGATTGGGGTCATAAAGAAATTAAAATTGCCGAAACAGAAATGCCTGGTTTGATGGCTTTAAGAGAAGAATATAAAGGCAAAGCTCCATTAAAAGGCGCTAGAATAGCAGGTTGTTTGCATATGACAATCCAAACAGCTGTTTTGATTGAAACTTTGGTTGATTTGGGAGCTGAAATTCGTTGGAGCTCATGTAATATTTTCTCAACTCAAGATCAAGCTGCTGCTGCAATTGCTGATAATAAAATTCCAGTATTCGCATGGAAAGGTGAAACTGAAGAAGAATTTTGGTGGTGCATTGAGCAAACAATTCATGGTCCAGATGGCTGGACACCAAATATGATTCTTGATGATGGTGGTGATTTAACTCAAATCATGCATGATAAATACCCAGAAATGTTGAAAGATGTTAAAGGTATTTCAGAAGAAACCACAACAGGTGTTCACCGCCTTTATGAAATGGCTAAAAAAGGCTCATTAAAAGTTCCTGCTTTTAACGTGAATGATTCTGTAACTAAGTCAAAATTTGACAATCTATATGGTTGCCGTGAAAGCTTGGTTGATGGTATTAAACGTGCAACAGACGTTATGGTTGCAGGTAAAGTTGGTGTTGTTTGCGGTTATGGTGATGTTGGTAAAGGTTCAGCAGCTTCACTTCGCTCACAAGGTGCAAGAGTGTTGATTACTGAAATTGATCCAATTTGCGCACTCCAAGCTGCTATGGAAGGCTATGAAGTGGTAACTATGGATGATGCTGCATCAATCGGTGATATCTTTGTAACATGCACAGGTAACGTAGACATCATTACTTTTGATCATATGTCAAAAATGAAAGATAGAGCAATCGTATGTAACATTGGCCACTTTGATAGTGAAATCCAAGTTGCCCCACTTAAAAAATTGCCATGGCATAATGTAAAACCTCAAGTTGATGAAATTGAGTTTGCAGATGGTCATAGAGTAATCTTGCTTGCAGAAGGTCGTTTGGTTAACTTAGGTTGTGCTACAGGTCACCCAAGTTTTGTAATGAGCGCATCATTTACAAACCAAGTATTAGCTCAAATAGAGCTTTGGGAAAATAGCTCAAAATATGAAAATCAAGTGTACATCTTGCCTAAAATTTTAGATGAGAAAGTAGCTCGTTTACACTTAAAGAAAGTTGGCGCTAAATTAACTATCCCAACACAAAAGCAAGCTGATTATATCAGTGTGCCAGTTGAGGGACCGTATAAGCCAGATTTCTACCGCTACTAATAAAAATTTATTATTGAGCATAAATACTGCGTCATTTTTTAATACCAACCTGTACTCATGTACTTTATGTACACTGCGTCGGTTGGTATTAAAATTTCTGGTATTTAAGCACACTAACAAATTTTGAGTATTTTTAGGGTGCTCCGCTTAAAATCACTCAGGCTTCTGGTATAACCACCAAACTAGGGGTTTATTTTATTTATAAACGGCAACTAAATTAGTTTTGCGAGCTGATTGTCTTTCTACCCATGCCAATCTGCTTAATAATATGTCTAAAGTGTTATAGGTTTTTTCTCTGACTAAATATCAGACTAAAAAGCGCAGTAATAAAATTTAAGATTTATTAGGTAGGCTAACTTACTCGCAATTGGCTAGATAGTGTGCATTATCTACCCAAAAGTTACATCTAAATACATCATTGTGGCAAAGCCGATTAATAATCCAAGTGTAGCAGCGTCTTGGTGCCCTCTACGGTGGGTTTCGGGTATGATTTCATGGCTGATGATAAATATCATAGCGCCAGCGGCAAAGCCAAGCCCCCAAGGTAGTACAGGTTCACTAATGCTAACGGCAGCAATGCCAATTAAACCTCCAATAGGCTCAACAAGACCTGTAAGCAAGGCAATCCAGATAGCACGTTTTTTTGAATAATTCTGGCTGAGTAAGGCAACGGCAACAGCTAAGCCTTCTGGCATGTTTTGTAGTCCGATACCAAGTGCTAAAGATGTGCCACGAGCAACGTCTCCACCACCAAAACCAACTCCGACTGCCATTCCTTCTGGGAAGTTGTGGATTGTAATTGCGATAATGAATAACCAAATTTTTCTTAAGTTTGAGGCTGAGCCTCCTTCTTTGCCCAAGACAAAATGCTCATGAGGAACTATCTCATTTATAATCCAAACAAGACCTGCACCAAAGAAAAATGCGACGATAACAATTATAACACTGGCATGCTCTGAACCGTACATTTCTGAGCCTAATTCTAAGGCCGGTATAATTAACGAAAAGAACGATGCGGATAACATAACCCCTGCAGCAAACCCTAAAAAACTATCTTGTAATTTGTCAGAGATTTTTCTTACGAAAAACAGCGGAATAGCACCTAGCCCAGTTGCGGCCCCTGCACATAGTGAGGCTAAAAATCCAGTTAATACCATCTTGCCCTCTTTTATAATTAGTATATGTCTAAAAAATAAACACAAATCATCAATATATGATTAATCAAAGATTTTATTAAAAACAAGGTTCTCTATTGTGTTTTATGGATATAGATACAATCAATATAGGCGTAAACATTTTTATTTGAAAGAGATTTTTAATAATTATTGTGTTATTCTATAAGGTAATTTAGAGCATTAATTCGGAGAAAAAAGCTTGTTTAACTATCTAGTTGCTGGTAGCAGCGGGGCTACTGGTTCAAAAGTTATCAGAGATTTATTAGAGCGAGAAGACACTGAAAAAGTTATCTCGCTAACACGTTCACCTGTGTATTTAAGGCACCCTAAGTTAAAACAGGTCGTCTGCGAGTTTCGGTTGCTTTCTTCATCTGTTATTGCAGAAAGAATAGATAGAGCATTCTTTTGTTTGGGCAATTCTACGCTTGCCTGCTCAAACGAAGAAAGAAGAGTGGTTAATTATGAATATGCAGCTCGTGTTGCAGATATTGTGATGCGTAAAGGTGCTCGCAAGTTTAGTTATATCTCTTCAGTTGGGGCTAGTTCATTATCACCATTCTCATATTTGCGCATTAAAGGTACTGCCGAGAATATGCTTGTTAATATGGGTTTTGAGCAACTCGATATTTTCCGCCCATCAGTATTAAAAGCAGAAAGAAAAGAAGAAAGAAAAGTAGATGATTTATTAAATGCTTCTATGGATATGTTATCCCCTTTATTAAAAGGGAATGTTTTATCAAGGCTTACACCTGTTGATGTGGCAGATTTAGCAAAATCGATGATAGATGCTTCAAACCAAGATAAAAAAGGCAATAATATTTATTATTATGACGAGATTATGTCTTTGATAAAAGAAGGCTAAATATGTATTTATAAATTAAAAAAGACCGCCATTATGGCGGTCTTTTTTTTATGGGTGAAATCTAAAGCGGAAATAGATGCTTTTAATAGTTTCTTTGGTAAGTACTATAGACATTCCAGAAGAAATAATAATTATAGATCCAATGACTGTTGGCAAGGTTGGTAGGTGTCCCCAGATCAAAAAGCCAGCGATAGTAGCTACTGGTAATTGGAAATAGTGTGTTACAGCAAAAATTGAGGCAGGTAAAATGCTACAGGCTTGATTGCGCGCAAATGTACCTATGGTAGCTAAAAGCATGCCACCGATGATAAATTCTTTTGCTACAACAAAGTCATTTATAAGGGTGTTTTTTGCGTCATCTATTAAAAAAGGAACTACAAATATAGCTACAAAAGCAGGGAAAAAAGATAATATTTGAGGAGCAAGTTTTAAGTGTCTCAACATATTAATGTTAACAGCTAAACCTCCAACACAAATAAAACAAAACCCAATGCCTTTTAAGCTTAAACCTGTGTTGCCCATCTGGAGATTGCCATAATAAGAAACTATAACACCTGTTAACCCCATGATTACAACAAACCAACGAGATAAAGGAATCTCTTCTTTTATGGTTATTCTTGCAAGCATAAAGGTTACAATTGGAGCGGTGAAAAAGAATATGTAAATATCTGGCACAGGAAGTAGCCCAAACGCTTTAATGCTAGCTCCGCTACCAATTATGTATATAAGGCATGCAATTATAGCAAAATGAGGAGTTTTGATTATTAGTTGTTTTAAATCTTGCCAGTGATTTTTTCTCATTAAAGAAAATGAAACAATACAGTTTCCAACGGCATAGAAAAAAAGAATTTCATATGCAGAAATGTTTTTGCTATTCATAATTTTTACTAATATGTCTGAGCCTACAAACGAGCCCCAAGATAACATCGCTATTAAAAAGCCTAATTTTAAATTCATGAAGTTTCCCATCCTAAAGATAATAATTTCGCCCTTTTTATTTATTATAATTTAAATCTGAGGCGATTCGGAATCCTGTATTATTATTTTTATAATAAGTTCTCAATGGTTTTCTTGCTTCTGGGTAAATATTTTTTATTTCATCTAAATATGAGCCACCTTTAATGGTTATGGTCTTGCACCTGTCTTTCGTGTAAGCTGTTCCAATATAAGCTTTCCTTCCTAATTTTGTGGTCCAGCAATCTTCAACAATTTCCCACACATTTCCAATCATGTCATACAAGCCAAATTGGTTTGGTTCATATAAACCTGTTTTAAGGAGCTCAATCATTTGCGAATCGGAGCAGTTCGCGCAATTGGCAAATCTGGATGCTCTTGATGGGTCGTTTCCCCAAAAATAAGTCGTTTTTTGCCCTGCTTTAGCAGCATATTCCCACTCCGCCTCACTTAGTAAACGGTAGGAAGTTTTTGTTTTTTTTGATAGCCATTTAGCATATTCTTTAGCTTGGGTGTAACTTATATATATTGCAGGAAATTCGGGCGGGTAGGGGTTGGCGATAATCTCTCCGAAAGAACGATCGTTAACAGAATATTTGTATATATTTTTTAAGCAATCACCTTCTTGTACGCATAAATTATATTCACCAAAAGTGATTGGTTTGGTACTTACGGCTATAGGTTTAAATAATGCAACTTTGTGACTGTCATCAAACTTATCTCCGCCGAGTATAAATTGTCCAGCTGGTATGATAG
>QKFK01000190.1 GCA_003252195.1 Rhodospirillales bacterium | reverse complement strand
AAGCTCTGGTGCATTCTGCAGGTGTTGGATAGAAATCATCATCAGGCCTCATGCTGCAAACCTCATTACAGGCTCACCAACACCAGGATAAGCAATTAGTGGCAAATTACGTTTTATGGCGACTTTATTCGCCTCAATTATCACAGCCTTTTGGCTCACCTTGTTATTATCCAAATAATAACAACCATCAGTACCAGGCATTAACCTACTGCCCAATATTTCAAAAGCTCTATCAATCGGCTTGCCACAGGCAACAAATTTGCCTGCAAATTTTTTTATATTATCTGTGGTTAATCTAGCCATTATCCACCTCTTCTTGTAATGAAGAGCGAAGAGAAACCAAAGCCTCAATCGCTTCATTAATTTCATTAATGGTTTGCTCTGCTTCAACCTTATCTATATTACCATCGGCTAAAGCCTCAGCCATTTTTGCAAACACCTCGGAAGTTTCTTTGCCTAGCTTGGCGAGTTTAACGCCTAAAGCACTTTGGCTAGCAAATTGACCAATTTTAATAAACACGCCCCCAGCTAGTTCACATAAAACCTTGGTAACGACTGGCTCACCGAGCTCTTCTTCTAAATCTGCAGCTACATCTACAGGCATCCACACATCCAAACGGTTCACGTTACCATAATCACTCATATTAGAGCGACCAGTACGAGCAATCGAAGCCGAGGCTTCAGTTCCACCGTTTAGTTTAATCAATCGGCGAGCCGCTGCTTTGAGCTTAATATAATCTTTGTGGCTTTTTACTCCATCACCCATCGGTAAAATCCTTTTCCTTACTGAAAGACCTTTGTCACAATTTTTGTTACATTTAATCAAGGAGGCAACAAATGACATATCTAAAAGAGTTAAAACAACTTCTAAAAACTTATCCCGATAGCCCATCAGCTAAAGAGATAAAAGAAACCATCAAAAAGCTTGCTGGATGCAAACCTCAAAATCCACCAGACTAACTTGTCCAGAGGTTGCGTGAATTATTTTTGCTAAATTTGACTTAGAAGGAAGGTCGCCATTCATGAATCTATGCACACTATTTGCACTAACTCCAATCGTATCTGCAAATTTCTTAGCTGATATGTCATTGTTTTTTAACCATTCTTTTAACTTCATTTAATCCTCCATGATGCTTATAAAAAACATCATCACATTTTTTAGGATAAAATGCAAGATAAAAAATCACATTTTATGTGATAGAACAAAAAACAGAAAATGTGATAAAATTACGTATCGTTATGCTAAAAATAGGAACACTATGAATACCATTAAATTATTAAGAGAAGGAAGAGGCTGGTCTCTTGCTGAACTCGCTGAAGTTTGCGGAACATATCCTCAGAGAATTCATAGGTTAGAACTAGGTCAAACAAAGCTAAAGCAATCTGATATATTAATGTTGGCAGAGGCCTTTGAGTGCTCCCCTAATGAAATTATAGGCGGAGAAGCATCTCCTAATCACAATATAAATATAAAAGCACATGCCATAACAGACAAAGCTATGCAAGAAGACAAAGCTGATAGCGAGACCATAGCATTGCCTCTTGATAAGCGCTATGCAAATGAAACACGATTTGCAGTTGTTGTTGCGGATAATTCAATGAATAAAACATACCCTATGGATTCTATACTAATATGTATAAAAATTAGTGATAATAACAGCATACCAAATAACAGCCATGTAATTGCGAATAAAAATCACCCTACTGGCAATGAAACAATCGTACGCAGATACGAAAAGCTATTAGACGGCTCTATCTGGTTGTGGCCATCATCAAATGATCCACACTATCAAACCCCGATAGAATTAACCACAAATAGCGAATACCAAATCAAAGCAAAAGTAATTGCTAGCTATAGGCTGGAGTAGATAAATGAAGAAACTAAGTGAAACATATAAGCTATGGTTGATTATAAGAGCAAGAGAAGAACTACTTAAGAAAAAAAAGAAGAATAGAGACCATAGTAAAAACAAAGAACGTAACGCTTTTAAACTTATTAATAATTTAGATATTGAAAATAACTTTGAAGAGACAATTAGCAATTTAATCAGCGTTGAAAAATACCTAGCTGAAGATCAGAAAGCTCATACAAGACTAGTAGATTTTAGGCCGTTAAAAAACATAACAACATCTAGTGCCCTTATTCTAGCGTCTCTTTTCGATAGAAATATGCGTTTTAGAAACCAACGAGGCGAAAATATTGGTCCTGCTCTCTACAAATACAAAGAATGGGAAAAGGGTATTCTGACTAAGTTAAATGACATTGGATTATTGGATTTTCTAGCAACACGGAAACCCAAAAAGCTACAACACACAATATCTGAAGAAAAATACATACGCTTTCGCTCCGCAAAAAACGTAAAAGGAGCAGTTATCAACGAACTACAAGATGATATAAGCAAAATAATACCAATCCCTCACAAGAAAGCTTTATATGCAGGGCTATCTGAAGCAACGATTAACTCACATCAACATGCCTATCCTAATGGAGAAGAAAAAAATTGGTGGATATCATCATCATACTCAGATGAAAAAAAAGAACTAACTGTTATAGCTTATGATGCTGGCGTTGGCATACCAGCTACGTTGCCAAGAAACTTTACAGAAACACTTGAAGTCATATTTACACGAAAAAAAATCAAAGATAATGATTCAAACAGAATAAAAGTTGCTACAGAACTAAAAAAAAGCCGGACCAAAGAAGACAATAGAGGAAATGGCTTGCAAGATATAAAAAATTATATATATATAAATAAAAATGGTGTTCTAAAAATATATAGTTCTAAGGGTGAATATCAATATATCGTAAGAGATGGAATAGAGAGTGAGAAACTTAACGAACATATTACATCTCTAAAAGGAACTTTAATTGAATGGAAAGTCACTGTATAATGACAACGAAAACTATAGACGTAGGTAAAGATTTCTCTTATTTCCCTGGAGGCAGATTCTTATCTGATGGCGAATACAGCGGTGAAGAGTTTAGAGAGAATATACTTGTACCAGCCTTAAAAGATAAAAACATAGACAAGGTTATTTTGATTATGGACACAGCTGCAGGATATGGCTCTTCTTTTCTTGAAGAAGCTTTTGGTGGCATAATAAGAAAGCACGGGAAAGAGCTTGATTTAAAAAAACTTGAAGAAAAAATGTCTATAAAATCAGAACTTGATTATGATATAGCAATTTGGGGCTACATAAAAGATGCCGCTGGTAAAAAGTAGGTAATAATGTCAACCACAGTTCTAAGCCTCATAAATTCTACTATATCAATATTTAACATATTCTATACTAGTAAACATAACGCTCTCAACAAAAAAAATGACAGAATAAAAGATTTGGAATTACGCATTAATGAAAAAATCTTAGATTTTACTGATTTATGTATAGATTATTGGTCAGATAAACATGTAGGACAAAAAAAGTCTGTCATAGAGCGTAAAATAAAAAGTTCAGACAAAGCTATAAGAACTGAAATAAAAAGGTTACAAACACTCATCAATAATGCAAAACATAATGAAGTAAGAAGGCTCTATTGCGAGCTGTACAACCTTTCAACTGGCGGAAACTTTGGCAACCACGCCGACAATGTGGATCTTAAGTTAATCGATGAAATATATAAACTAAGTGATAAAATAATAAGTTGTATTATAGGGGCATGTGCCTAGATTGGTTTTTCATCATCAGTTGTAAGAGCCATACACAATGGATCTATGTTGCCCCAATAATCATTATCACTCTTTATTCTCTTAAAATCGCTACAGCTTACCCAATTATCACTCTTACCGAGCAGGTAATCCATTCTAAGCCAAAATAGTCTATATATAGCCTCACCAGCAAAATTAGCTTGATATGGACTTGCCATTGCAGAAACGTCACCGTTCATAGTTTGCATTGGAGCCACACCGCTAGATGCAGTCTGAACAGATACACTCATATTAACTCCATCTCCTTTTTTTAAGGCTTTAATATTCCAGTAATCCGTACCCATTCCAGCAGCCAAAACCGCATAATAAGACCATTTGCGTTGTGCTTTAATCTCGTTATCTGCCACAGGCATAATAAGAGTATCTTCTTTATCAGCTAACAGAAGGACTTTCTTTGCTGCATCTATAGTTTGCTTTTCGGTAACGCCGTCATAATGCTTAGTTGTAATGTCTAAATATTGCTCAGATGTATATGCAGGAGCACAGCCCGCTAACAATAAAGCAAATATACAAAAATATTTCACAACGCCCTCCCAGTTGAATGTAAACATTCTAATACACGCAAGGGAAAAAATCTAAGCATTTTTAAACACTTATTACATTTTTATAAATTTATCACATATTTTGTGATTTTTTATCTTGACCCGTATCACAATTTATGTGATATTGGTAATCACAAATATTGTGATGAGGCAGACATGACACTTATAGATACAAAATCAAAAACGATAATCAAATCTCAAAAAATACAAAACTCAAAAAACGACCGATACATGATTATAAGTCCAATTAATCAGTATAAAGGTGTCACTCCTGCCTCAAACGACAACAATGACAACACATTTCCTACCTACGCATAAGGTCGAATTTGCCTAGGTTTGAATCAATACACATAACATGGGGTTTTGTGTAAACAAAAACAGAGAGTGAAAAATGAGTAACGCAGAACATAAATCTTTTTCAACGCTCATAGCAGATATTGAGGATGGTCGCATTCACGATGAGCTAACAGACGTTGTTACAAAAATTGTTGAAGAGCTAGTTGATAGACAGCAAAACCAAGGTGGTAAACACAAAGCAAAGCTATCTATTGAACTAAACTTCATATTAGAAGGCAGAACAATCGATATTACGGCAGCCTATAAAGAGACGCTACCTAAAAAGGCCCGCTCACGCTCAACTTATTTTGCTACAGATGATTTTGAGCTAACCAGAAACGACCCTCTACAAAGAAGCTTACCTTTGCAAGAAGTTACAACCAGAACAGCTGTTAGAACCGCTTAAATTAAGGAACCATAAACATGGAACGAGAAAACGAAATTGAAAGTGTAATTAACGAAGTAAAAGAAAATTACAAACCTAACATTATAAATGTAAAAGATGCAGAAGGACAAGAACGAGAAGTCCTCGTTATACCAGAAGGGTTAAGAGCACAATCAACCAAAGACTTGCTCAAAGACTATGCAACAAAGCCAGATAGAAGAAAAGGCATCGCCTGTTTATCTAACCTAGACAGCTTTATAGATTTAACCAACAGATTCAAAGATGATCACTCAGCAATTTACATCAAAGGTGTGAATGAAAATAAGCCAGTCGCAATGACTATTTTTGACTATCATGAAAAGGGCTACAAGGGCGAACCAAGATTTGGTGGACATAGAGCTTATTACGACTTCCCAATCTCCAAAGAATGGTTAGCTTTTATGGAAAAAAACAAGTCACCTATGGATCAGTTTGAATTTTCAATGTTTATTGATGACAATTTATTGCTTTTAACCCCGCCTCCTGTTTTAGACTCAAAGGATGGGGAACTATCTGAAGCGGACAAAGAGCTCAAAGAAATCCTTAAACTTTCTGGTGGTTCATTAGCCGGACAGGTTAAAATGATTGAACTTTCAAAAGGCATAGCTATTCATCAATCTTCAAAAGTAAAAACGGTGACTGACCCACAAACTGGCGAAGTAAAACTACAGTACGAAACGGAGCATAATGACCATACGGGGCAAAGAATATCTGTCCCTAGCATGTTTTGCATTGCCCTACCTGTATTCAAAGACCGCCCGCCATATAGAGTAGCTGTTCGCTTGCGTTATCGATTAAAAGAAGGCGAAATCAAATGGTTCTTTGAGTTAATCAACCCTGAAAAAATCTTTGAACATGCGATTAATGAAATAATCACAAAAATCAAAGAGTCAACATCATTACCTGTGTTTTTAGGAACAGCAGAATGTTAAATATTGCGATAAACAATGGCGAGGTTTTTGACCTCGCCAACCCAGACCCAACAAAAATAGATTTTAGAGAAATTGCTTATACTCTAGCAAAAATTAATCGTTTTTGCGGTCGCACTCCATTGCCTTATTCAGTTGCTCAACACTCAGTTATTGTGGCTCAAATATTAGAGCTGAAGAACCAGCCAACCAATGTTATTTTAGCTGGACTACTACACGACGCCCATGAGGCATTCACAGGTGATATTATTACACCTATAAAATCTATATTAAACGCCGATAAACTTCACGAGGTACAAAGCGGAATAGACGAGGTCATATATTCAAAAACCTCTATACATCTTTCTGATAATGACAAAGTTTCGATTAAGGAAGCTGACAACATCGCTTTAGCAACAGAATTAAGAGATTTATTAGAATATACAGACAATAACAGCTCTTATAAGCCACTACCATTTATTATCAAACCAGTGCCTTGGTTAATCGCAGCTGAAGAGTTTATTCGCTTTTTCAATAAGTATTATAAGGAAGCAATCTAATGGCAGGAAGCGTTAATAAAGTCATATTAGTCGGCAATTTAGGGCGAGACCCAGAGGTTAGGCACACCCAAAGTGGCGGCAAAGTGGTTAATTTATCAGTTGCCACGTCTGAATCATGGAAAGACAAACAAAGTGGCGAACGCAAAGAAAAGACCGAGTGGCATCGGGTAGTAATATTCAACCCAGGATTAGCCGATATTGCAGATAAGTATCTGCGTAAAGGCTCAAAAGTCTATATCGAAGGAGCTTTGCAAACACGCAAATGGACAGACAACTCAGGTGTTGAGAAATACTCAACCGAGGTTATTATTCCAGCCTTTGCTGGCGGTTTAACAATCTTATCATCCGCACATACTAGCGATGACTTTAGCCCATACGGTAGCGACAACAATTCTGGTGGCTGGGATGTCCCTGCTTCACCAGATTTAGATGATGACATTCCTTTTTAATTAAAAACAACAGGTGAAACATGCAAATTTCAGTAGATAAAAAAGATCTAGTTAATGCCCTAGCCAAAGCAAGCGGTGCTATTGAGGCAAAAGTAACAATTCCAATACTTTCATGTATAAAGATTGTGGCAGATGACGCTCTTCATATCACGTCCACAAACCTTGATATTGAGGTTATAACTAAATGCCAAGCTGAGATTATTGAAACTGGCACAGCATGCATCCCTGGTAAGGCACTAGAGCAAATAGCTAAAAGAATGCCCGATGGCTCACAAATATCAATCTCAGTTAATAATGATATAGCCGAGATTAAATGCGGGCGCTCATCATTTAATCTTGTATGCCTTCCTATAGATGAGTTCCCTGAGTTTGAAAAAAGAACAGAGCTATCTATGCTTGGCATTGCACCTCATGAATTAACCAGATTGCTTGATAAAGCCATATTTGCCACATCATCAGACGAAACCAAATATTACCTATGTGGTGTGTTCTTTCACCCTATAGATGGCAAACTAACAACGGTGGCCACCAACGGTCATATGTTAGCACGTATAAAAAGTGACTTATCTGTTGATTTTGAAAATGGCGTAATAATTCCAACAGCTCTTTGTCGCCTAATCATCAAGCTATCGGGACTGTCACAAGATGTTGTCAATATCGGAATTAGTGAGAACCAACTGTTTGCAGAGTTTGAAGACACAAAACTTCGTGGCAAGTTGATTGACGGCTCTTATCCAAACTATGAAAGAGTTTTGCCTAAAAATTTACATGATCTAACTATTAACAAGGTCGAATTTTCTGAAGCGATAAGCCGAGTTTCGATCGTAGTTGATAAAAGCTCGGGAATAAAGATTGCTGCATCAGATAGCATTATAACAGTCTCAGCAAGCGGAGGAACAACAAGCCAAGACACTGCTGAAGAAAAACTAGATTGCTTAGGCGATTCAAGCTTGGATATTGGTTTTAACTACCGCTACATATCAGAGATACTAGCAAACATTGATGGCGATAAGGTCACAATGCATCATAACTCAGATGATAGCCAACCAGTAACATTTCAACCATCATCGGCAGACAACGAGCTTTATGTTTTAATGCCAATGAGAGTTTAACAAGCTTCCCCAGATATGCACCTGAACACACAACATATTACAACCCGATGCACCGCATATCTGGGGGATAACAAAAAGAAAGATTATAAAATGATTGAAAATATTAAAAACTTATCGAAGAAAGCGTTTTTTAGCTCTTTTATAGTTGTACCTGCAACAATGATTCTTACAGGACATAGTAACGACATTAGCAATAATGTAATAAAATTTTTTCCATATTTAACAACTCTAACAGTCATATTGTATGCAATAATTTACTTCAACCTCTTTGACATTAAGCAGAACGGCAAAAATAGTAAGCTATATTTTGATACAAAGCCATTGTTTATAAAGGTAACTAAGGCAAAGAAAAATGCAAAATTCTTTAAATATGTAGAGCTCTCAAGCTTCATTCTAATTGGATTTTATTATACATCAATCATGTATTTTCTAGCCTGTTTCTTTTCAAGTGCAATATACGGACTATTAAAAGACATTAATTATAAGGATAACTAATGCCGATAAAAGACAAAAGCAAATACCCAGATAATTGGAAAGAAATCAGTCTAAAAGCCCGTGAGCGCTCTGATTTCAAATGCGAACTATGTGGTGCTGAAAATGGCAAACAACATCATATGACAGGCTCCAAAGTGGTTTTAACGGTTCACCATATTGAATGGACAGATGACCAAGAATACAACAACAGTTATCCCAATCTTATTGCTTTATGCCAGAAATGCCATTTAAGACTTGATTTGGGTAAACATATGAGAAACAGACTTTATGGAGCTAGAAAAGATGATAGATTGGATTGATATAAACGAAAAACAGCCTAAAGATGGAGAGATTTTCATAGGGAAAAGTCAAGACGGCTTCATAGGAAAATATGAATGCGACAACCAGTCAGAAGCAAGTTTTGCGTTTTCATGTACATTCTGGGTTTCGCTCCCTGATGATACAGAGGATGAGTGTAGTTATTGTTTATATATCCCTGAAGATAAAGGAATAGCACCATTGACACACTGGGCTAAATTGGACTAGCAAAACAAGTCACCAGATAGCATCAGCAAAATATAGAAAACTTCCGAATGACTAAGGAGCATGACAATGTTAAGACATGATATAAGCATCGATGACGCTAACATAATAATAGAACGTAACCGCCTAATGTCCGACGCTGATGTTGCTAGGCTATTAGACAAGTCAGTTAGCTGGCTACAATACAACCGCAAAAAGCTGGAAAAACGAGGCTTCCCCAAAAAGCTACCAATAATAAATAAATATGATCCATACGCTATTAAACTTTGGCTAGATGAATGGGCTGGAATAGCAACAAGCAATGATAATTGTAACGATATATCAGATGACAAACGCAAATTAGAAAACCGCTTAAAAATAAAATAAACAAAATGACATTACATGTGAAAATAAGACACCTTCGAAAAAAGGGTAAATACTATTACTTTGAAGCAACCCCTAAAATGAAAGATATGGGAGTTAGCAGCGAAAATCTTGGCATCAATAAACACAAAGCTATCATCCGAGCAGAAACTCTTAATGACGCTTGGGATGACATAAGAAGCTCAGAGAAAGACCAAGAGAAAACCAAGCTATTAAAAGTTGGTACGATAGGATGGTTGATTAATAGATTTCAAAAAGATAGGAGTTTCTATCTTAGCAAAGCATCTGGCACACAAAAAGAAATAGATTTTTGTTTTGGATATATACTTCCCATTTTTGGAGACGTAAATATCAAGGCTATAGAACGAAAGCATTGTCGAGCTTTTTATAACCAACTAGCTGAAGAAAAATCTGATAATCATGCCGACAAGGTACTTAAATATTTCACTCGGTTACTTAATTTTGCAATTGAAGAAGGAATCATACAAACAAATCCATCATCAAAATTAGGAAAAAAGAAATCAAAAGGCCGTAGCCAGGTGTGGACTATTGAAGATATACATAAAATTATTGATACATCTATTAAAGCCCAACGGCCATCAATAGCTCTGGCGGTACAAATTGCCTATAATACAGCGCAAAGACAACAAGATATTTTAGATCTGAGAGTTGATGATCTTAAAAGTGAGCTCTGGGAGGTAATTCAAAAGAAAACAGGCAAAACTGCTTGGGCAAGCTTGTCAGAAGAAACCATTAATATGCTAAGAGAATATTCTGGTGATATTTATGTCATAGAGAATGAAGTTACAAAAACAAAGTATGAAAGGTATAATTTCGGACATACTTTCGTAAAGATTCGAAGAAAAGCTAGGCTGTCTGAGAATTTAAGATTTCACGACTTAAGAAGAACCGCCGCTACAGAAATGGCTAACGCAGGAGCCACAATCGCAGAGATAACAGCAGTTACTGGTCATTCTATAACTTCAAAAGCTATAGAAGTATATGCCAAACCTGGTCGAAAAGCCGCTGTATCAGCAGAAGAAAAAAGAACAAAAAACAACTAAAAAGTTGGAATTTGTTTTATTGCCACATTTCAAAAAGTTGGAAAAGTGGTGTGCCCTAGAGGATTCGAACCTCTGACCCACAGCTTAGAAGGCTGTTGCTCTATCCTGCTGAGCTAAGGGCACATAGGATGTGTTTATAAGAATAGGTTATAGAATATTTTTTAATTAAGTCAAGGTTTTTGAGTATAAAAAATACGCTTTTTATATAATTTTATTGTTATAACAACAACAAAGGCAATAATAAATCACTATCTACTCAATTTAAACAAAAGTATTATCATAAAACAACTTGAGTTTTAGGTTCTTCCATTTAGTTTCTTAGTAATTGCTTTTCTAGCAAAATGGTCAGCCTTAACTTTGTTTTTATATTTACAAATCCGTTTAACCTTATCAATTGCAGGTGATTTTACAAATGCCTCAATAATAACATCTGGCTTAATTTTCTTTTGTTCAAAAATACTATCAAGAGCATTTTTAAGCTTTGCTTCTTTGGTGTTATCAAACTTATCAACCATAGAGATATCTTTTGCACTAACACCTGTAAGAGTTAACACACTATCTATTTTCACACCTAATTTTTCAGATGCATTTGACGCACCTAAAATATCTGTTTCTAAAGTATCTCCAATCATAGCAATCTTAGCCTTTTTAAGGCTTTCATCAGTATAACCATATTTTTCTTTTAATACTTCAAAACAATATTCATAAGCACTTAGGTGTGGCTTACCCGTCTCAATAACTTCCATACCCATGTCTTTATATGCATCAGCTATTTGACCTTGTCTAACAACATAATTACCTTCCTCATCTCCTGCAGGAACATTTTTAACAGTTCCTGCCCTAGGTGTTTCTAGAGCTGTTTTA
>QKFK01000210.1 GCA_003252195.1 Rhodospirillales bacterium | reverse complement strand
TACTTCAAACCCAAGACAAGGTTTCTGGGGGCTTGATACCGGTATTCGCTATGACAGCATTAATTCAGTGAGCTTCTATATGTGGGAAGATTCACCTGACTTATCAGCGCAGTCAAATGCATCGTTGATTTTTGACAATATTCAAGCAATAAAAAATTAGGCACAATTAAAACAAAAACCTGTCGGACTTCCGGCAGGTTTTCGTTATGTTTAGATAAAAATTAAATATAAAAAAACACAAACTTCTCAAGTGAGTTGTTTGTGTTTTTTGTTGGTGACCCGTACGGGAATCGAATTTACGTCCACGCTTTTTGTGGAGTATGGTAAAGTCGTATAAACGTCGATTTTAAGCGGTTTGTCGGCATTTAGCTTCGAGCAGATTTAAGCCATTTTTATTAATTTTCAGCTATAATAAGTGGCAAACAAGTGGCAAGAATATGATGCATTTCTACGATTATTTAGCCGTCATTGTGAAAGCAATGGCGGTATTTTATTCATTACTTATCTTGTATTTTTGCCAATTCATTTACTGTTGTCAATAATCACAAGAACATAGCCATATAAAGCGGCATAACTATTTTTTTGTCGTTTACACCAATATTACCAGAAATAAATTTGTATCCGAATGGAATATCATTTCTTTTCAGCATCTCATTAAGAGAAATGGTTGAACCGTTATTCGCCTTAACTTCAATAGGAATAACCTTTGCATCATTAGAAATCAAAAACTCTACCTCTGTCGAGCCGTTTTCTGTACGATAGTAATTGAGTTTATAGCCTTGTTTTGTCAGCATATCTGCAATCAGATTTTCATAGATACCACCCTTTGCATTGCCGTTAAGAGTATCGTCAATAATTGCTTTTTTCATTTCAAAACCATACATTGCAACAAGAAGCCCGACATCTGAAATATAAAGCTTATACTGATCTTCTTTCTCATATGCAGTTAAGGGAAATTCAGGAGTGCTAACGTTATGACATAGTCTTACTAAATTTGCATCTCTGAGCCACTCAATACTATTCTCATACTTGCGGGCGGTTGCCTTTTTCTCAACAACTGAAAACTGAAATTTTTTGTTTTCCTTTGCAAGCTGTTTTGGAACAGATAAATAACAATTCTTCACCTTGGGTTTTTCTGTGTTGGATGCATACTTTGAAATATCATCAAAATAGCTGTCAAGAATTTTTTGCTGTTCAGCCTGAACTTCTCCAAAATGATGGGTTGATACATATTTATTAACAACAGCAGGCATTCCGCCAATTGTGATGTATTCCCGCAGCTGCTTCATCATAGCAGAATGAACAGCATCCGGAACCTTTTCGCGTTTATTAAAGTATTCTTTCAAAACCAAAATTGCACTTTCTTCGTAACCTACTGCCCACAAGTATTCCTCAAAGTCAAGCGAATACATTTCTATCTGGGTTTCATAACCGACGGGTATAGATGTTACTTCACGATAGCTGATGCCAAGCAAAGAACCTGACGCTATCACATCATACCGATTGTCGATTGCAAGGAATTTCAAGGCTGTTCTGGCATTCGGGCATTGTTGAATTTCATCAAGAAAAATAAGAGTATCGTTTTCTATAAACTTGATTTCTGGAAAAACAAGAGTCATACGTTTATAGATTTCATCGGCTGACAATTCACCCTCAAATATGTCTGCTGTTTGGGGTGATTCGATAAAATTGATATAAATATAGCTTTTATAATTTTCTTTGCCGAAATAATCAATTATATATGTTTTTCCAATCTGTCTTGAACCTTTGACAAGCAGACAGGTTTCATTCTTAGTTTTCTTCCAATCAAGGAGTTTATTGTAAAATTTTCGTTTAAGCATTTTCATACCCCCTCGAATATACTTTATCATATTATATGGGGTTAGTCAATGAAATATGCAGATTTTAAGGCTGATAAAAAATGATTTATGCATATTTTTTAGAATGAATAAATATAAAAATGCATATTTATTTTATTAAGTGAAAACGCTGTCACCGTAATTAAGCGATGGCAGCGTGTTTTTGGGTGTAATTGTATGTTACTTATTTAGTCTTCGGTCTCGATGATTATTTCCGCCCTCAAATAATACCGCATTTTTCATGTTGAAAACCAAAACATTCTCTTCCTCAAAATATTCACCTTGAATTTTATAACGCTCATTATCTTTCCAGCTGCTTATTATATGACGAATTTCAGAAATAAGTTCACATCCATAAATTCCAAAATGAAAACTTTTCCTGTTTGGGTTAAGCATTATAGAATCTTTTGCTTTTTTATTGCTCCCTTGAACAGCAATGCGCTTTCCGTTTGGATCAATCATATAACGTACGTATTCAGAGTTATGCAATTTTTTAAAACAACTTCTGCTAAACATGATATTTGTCTCATTAATAGTAATTGTGGGCTCAGTGCTTTTAAAACAGCAAGGCTGATATGAAATTACCTCAAAATCATCAAAATTAAACATAATATTATTCCTCACTTTCAAAATTTATGTCCTGATATTTATTCAGAACAGTATGAATGTCATATGCATCCCATTTGGGATTTAAAATAAGAAATCCGTCCAGTATGCCACCGTGAACATACGTGGGACGGATTTTTCGTTTTGGCGGACCGTCTCGATTTTTTGCAAATCGTCGGAATTTCAGCATTTCCTGTACCGTAAGCCAATCTTCTCTTGGTATAATTGCAGGATGATGGTTAATCATGCGGTATTGCTTTTCCTGGCCAGTGTTTTTTACACATTTATGCGAAAGGCAGTCAATTGTAACTGTTTTTTGCATTAGAACATCGCCGCAGTATCGTTCATTGTGTAAAATATTCCGCACAACATTTGATGACCAGACTTCTTTACCTTTTACAGTAAGCACTTGATTAGCCGTAAGCATTTCTGCTATCTGTTTTACTGAATATCCATCAAGAAATTTTTCATAGATAAATCGGATGATGACCGCTTCTTCTTCAACAATAACCATATTTTTATCTTCATCCGTATCATAACCGAGCAAAAAATAAGTCGGACACAACGGAAGTCCATTTGCGAACCG
>QKFK01000264.1 GCA_003252195.1 Rhodospirillales bacterium | reverse complement strand
AATCCATGGCGTGGCTTAGCTCTTCAGTCTCAAGCTTTGCTCGCATTAAAGAAAAATAATGTTCCTAGAGCTAAAGAGATTTTGCAGTTAATTGCAGATGATGCAACCGCTCCTGAAGGCGTTAGAACCAGAGCTAGAGAATTGTTCTCAGTGGTAGATGTTAAATAATTTTGGAATAAACTAATGCAGAATAAAATTGTCGTTTTGTCGTTATTGCTTTTACTAGGGGCTTGTTCAACATGGCTCGGTGAGGAAAAACGAGTAAATGTTGATGGAGAGCGTATATCTGTATTGGTTTATGATAAATCCATCAAGCCAGAAGAAGATGTGAAAATTAAACTTCCAAGACCTGAAGCTAATAATGATTGGCCTCAAGCAGGTGGCTATGCTCATCACTCAATGCAACATTTATTGATTTCTAAATACCCAAGAGAGGCTTGGTCAAAAAGCTTTGGTAAAGGCTCAGATTCAAGAAACTATCTTTTGATTGAACCAATTGTTGCTAATGACACAGTGTATGTAATGGATGTTCGCTCTATAGTTAGTGCTTATCGCTTAAAAGATGGTAAAAGACTATGGGGCAGAAATTTAACCCCTAAAAAAGGTGATAATGTTGCAATTCGCTCTGGTGGTTTAGCTTATTCTAGTGGTGTTATTTATGCCTCAACTGGTTTTGGAGAGGTTATTGCTTTTACAGCGGATAAAGCTAAAAAACTATGGTCATATAATGTGGGAGCTCCACTTCGTTCAGCTCCAACTGTTTATGAAGGTAAAGTTTTTGTTTTAGGGGCTAATAACACTGCTTATGCTTTGAGTGCAGATAAAGGCGAGATGATTTGGCAAAATGAAAATGTTGCTGATGAAACTATGGTTTTAGGTTCAGCGTCTCCTGTTGCTGATAATAATGTTGTGGTGTTCTCTTTCTCAAATGGCGATGTTAGAGCTTACAGAGCAGATAATGGCAATGAATTATGGTTAGATAACATTGCTTCTGCTAGACGTATTAGTGGTTCTGAGCAAATACAATCGGTGCTTGGTCGTGCTGTTATGGATAATGGTGTGTTATATGTTACTGGTTTTGGTAACATTACTACTGCAATTGATATTAGAACGGGCGCAAGATTGTGGGAAAAAGATATGGGTGGTATTAACCAACCATATGTGGCAGGAAAATATGTTTATATAGTGACAGATAGTGGCGAGTTAGTCGCATTAACTGCAGATAAGGGAAGTGTTGTCTGGGTAACCCAATTGCCAATTTGGCATGATGAAGATGAAAAAGAAGGGCACATAACATGGCGTGGACCTATCTTGGCATCAAACCGTCTTATTGCTGTAGGTAGTGATGGCAAGGTTTATGCTATATCTCCATATAGTGGAAAAATACTTGGGTATGAAGATTTAAATAAACCTATTAAAACAGCTCCAATTGTGGCAAAAGGTTATTTGGTTTTTGTAACTGATAATGCAAAATTAGTTTTATATCGGTGATAATAATGAATTTTAAGATAGCTATAATCGGGCGTACAAACGTCGGAAAGTCGACTTTGTTTAATCGTTTGGTTGGTAAAAAGATCGCCATTGTGCATGATATGCCTGGCGTTACTCGTGATAGAAGAGAGGCTGAGGCTGAACTTTATAGAATGCCGTTTAATGTTATAGATACGGCAGGCTTGGAAGATGCTGAAGAAGGCTCATTAGCTTATAGCATGTGGAAGCAAACTCAGGTTGCTATAGATGAGGCTGACCTATCTATAATGATGGTTGATGGCAGAGCTGGTATTACCCCTCTTGATAAGCATTTTGCTGAAATTATCAGAAAGTCTGAAAGACCAGTTGTTTTGGTAGCAAATAAATGTGAAGGCAATGCCGGAGACGAAGGCTTTTATGAGGCTTATGGCTTGGGCTTAGGTGATCCTGTGGCCATTTCTGCAGAGCATGGTTTGGGGCTAATAGATTTGTATAATGCTATTCTTCCTCATAAGGAAGAGTTTGATCGCAAAATAGAAGCAGCAAAAGAACAAGCTGAATATGAAGCTAAATTGCAAGCTCAAGATGACGATATTGAAGAAGATTTTGAAGACGATGAATATTATGATGAGGAAGAAGAAGTCTCTGAAGGACAATCTGCCACAAATTCATCACCTGCAAAAATAAATAAGGCAGATAGAGAAGATGATGTAATTCACCTAGCGATTGTTGGTAGGCCAAATGTTGGTAAGTCAACTCTTCTAAATGCCCTAATTGGCGAAGACAGAATGTTAACAGGACCAGAAGCTGGTGTTACTCGTGACGCTATTGCTGTTGATTGGTCGTGGAAAGGCAAAAAGATTAAATTAGTTGATACAGCTGGTTTGCGTAGATCTTCTAGGGTTAGTGAAAGCCTAGAAAAAATGTCTGCTGCTAATACTAAAAGAGCCTTAAACTTAGCTCAAGTAGTTGTGTTGGTTTTAGATGCAGATGCTATTTTAGATAAGCAAGATTTAACTATCGCTAGAGAGGTTATCGAAGAGGGTAGAGCTCTTATGATTGCGGTTAATAAATGGGATAGCGCAGCAGATAGAGAAGAATCTTTGCAAAGACTAAATGACAGGCTTGAGACATCTTTAACTCAAGTTGCTGGTATTCCAACTGTTACAATTTCTGCTCTTAAAAGACGTAACCTTGATAAATTAATGGATAGAGTTACCGCTCTTTATAATGTGTGGAATAAAAGGATTTCTACAGCAAAGCTTAATCGTTGGTTCGAAGAAGCTACATCGATGGTTCCTCCTCCATCAGGTAAAAGAGGAATGAGGATTAAGCTTCGTTATATTACTCAAGCTAAAACGCGTCCGCCTTCATTTTATGTTTTCTCAAGTAACCCAGAGGGTTTGCCTGAATCATATACTCGTTACTTAACTAATGGGTTGCGTGATGTGTTTAAATTATATGGTGTGCCAATTAGAATTGCATATCGTAAGAATGATAATCCTTATGCAGACAGAAAGAAAAGAAAACAATACTAATTGTTTTGCGCTGATTGCAAATATTATAAGAGCTCCTTTAGTAGGAGCTCTTTT
>QKFK01000199.1 GCA_003252195.1 Rhodospirillales bacterium | reverse complement strand
AAAAAATAGTCAATAGGAGATTCGCCGATAGTTTCATCAACTCCAGCTTCTATATACCATTCTAATATTTTTTGCGCTTCCATAAAATAACACCATAATATCTAGAAAATACTGTTTTGAAGCTTATATGTTTGTTGTAAAAAAAGCAAATCTTAAAGAAATCTTTGTATTTATTAACAATAATAGTTTAGATTATATAATGTTTTTATTTCTGAATTTATCCTTAAATATAGGCCATAAAAATGAATAATATTCGCTTTCAAGCTAAATCTGTAATTGTTTTATTGTCCTTTGTGGTTGCTGCCTGCTCACTTCCATATCAAAAAGAATATGTAAGAACATCTGACAAGATTATGATTGGCCATAAGGCTGCAAAAACTAGTGAAAATGCTGCTTTGTACGCGAGTTATTTATCTGGGCTTCATGCGCAATATGACAGCGATTTTGGTAGAGCTGCTGATTATTTTTCAAACGTGGTAGATGTTGTGCCAGATAACAATGATATGCTTGATTTGATGCAATTATTGTTAGCATCAGAAGGTCGAATTGATGAGGCTGCTGTATATTCACAAAAGATTCTAGATAAAAAAATTAATTCAGGAATTGCATCTTCGGTGTTGATAGCTTCATTGGCTAAAGATAAAAAATATACAGATGCGATTAAAATTTCTGATAAATTAGATTCTGCACTTTATAGCCAGTTTTTTGCCCCAATGATGAAAGGTTGGTTGTATGTTGGTGAGAAAAAATATGATTTAGCATTTAAAGAATTTGAAAAACTAAAATCTAAAAAATCACTCGCCTCTCTTTATTTCTTTCACAGTGGAATGCTTCATGACTACCTAGGTAATGTGGATAAAGCAAAAAAATCATACGAACAACTGATGGAGAGCAATAAAAGTCTTTCTTTAAGTGCTGTTGAGGTTGTTGGTAGCTTTTTCGTTAGAAATAATGATGAAAAAACAGCTGAAGGTATTTTGCAAAAATATAGAGAAAACAATGCATCTTCTGTAATCATTGATTCAATTTCTATTGCAAAATTAAAAGATAAAAAATTAACTGATGATAATATTGTAAATTATGGCTTGGCAGAAACTATGTTTGGCATCGCGGCTACCTTTAACAGTGGTTTTGGTGCAGATGTATCTCAAATATTTTCAAGGTTAGCGCTTTATTTAGACAAGGATTATGCTCTAGCAAGAATGTTGATTGGCGAAATTTTAGAAGCAAGAGATTTGTACGAAGATGCAAACAAGCTTTATGATGAAGTTGAGCCTAATGATGTTACTTATTTTGCGGTTCAGTTGAAAAAAGCTTCTAATTATACAGATATGAAGCAAACAAAAAAAGCAATTAAACAGCTTAAGAAATTAGCTGATATTCGCCCAGATTATTATGTTGTTTATAGTGATTTAGGTGATGCTTATCGCGTTGATGAAAAGTACAAAGATGCCATTAAATATTATCAAAAAGCTTTAGATAGTATAAAAGAGAAGAGCTCATCGCATTGGGTAATATATTATTCTCAAGGTATTTGTTACGATTTATCTGGTCAGTGGGAAAAGGCAGAAACAGCAATGCTCGAGGCATTAAAACTTATGCCAAACCAACCAGATGTTCTAAATTATTTAGCATACTCATGGTTAGATAAGAGCGGTACAGATAAAAAACGCGCTTTAGCAATGCTCTATAAAGCATATCATCAGCGCCCAGATGACCCATATATATCAGATAGTTTGGGTTGGGCATATTACCGCATTGGTGAGTACCGTAAGAGCTTGCCATATGTAGAAAAAGCTGTTGAGAACGCACCTGCAAACGCGGTTCTGAATGATCATTTGGGTGATATTTATTGGCAATTAGGGAGAAAGAAGGAAGCTGTGTTCCAATGGAATAGAGCTCTTGTATCAAAAGAATCTCCATTAAAGCCTAAAGAAGTTGAAGCAACTAATCACAAGATTAAATATGGTTTAGAGGAATAAGCTATATGATAGAGTTCTTTGCTCCAGCTAAGCTTAATTTATATCTGCACGTGACTGGTAAAAGAGAAGATGGCTATCATTTGCTAGACAGCTTGTTCTGCTTTGCATCTATTGGGGATAATATTAAGGTTTCTAGATCTAATGAAATAAGTTTGGAAATTGAAGGTGCTTTTTCTGGTGAGCTACAAGATTGCTCCAATAATTCAATAATAAAGGCGGCAAATTTACTTAAAGAAAAATATGGGGTTTCCTCGGGTGCTAAAATTGTTTTAGAAAAAAACTTGCCTATAGCATCTGGAATAGGTGGCGGTTCGGCTGATGCAGCGGCAACATTGCTAGCGTTAAACGAGCTTTGGGAACTAGGTTTGGCTACGCAAGAATTAGAAGATATAGCTCTTAAAATTGGAGCCGATGTTCCAGCCTGCTTGTATCGCGATGCATTGCAAGTCGCAGGTATCGGAGAGAAAATTACAAAGCTTGGGGCAATGCCTCAATGTTACGTGTTATTGGTAAATCCATTAAAAGCAGTTTCTACACCCGCGGTATTTAAAAATAGAGTGGGCGATTTTTCTAAAGAAATGCCTTTAGATAAGGTGCCTGATAATATTAACGATTTGATAGATGTATTGTCGATAAGGCAAAATGATTTATATGAGGCAGCGTTAAGTTTAGAGACTGAGATTGCAGATGTGATTAAAATGATATCAGATACAAAAGGTTGTTTGTTGTCAAGAATGTCTGGAAGTGGAGCAACTTGCTTTGGTCTTTATCAAAATATTGATGATGTTGAGAGGGCTTTAGAGCAAATAATTTCTAAAAAACCTGAGTGGTGGGTTGAAAATGGCTATTTTTTGTAAAAAAATTAAAAATTATAAAAAATAGGCTTGATAAATTTTATTTTTAACGTTACAAAATATCTTGAGTTCACACCGATATGGTGTATGACACTATTGGGGTGTCGCCAAGCGGTAAGGCACCGGTTTTTGGTACCGGCATTCGTTGGTTCGAATCCAGCCACCCCAGCCAATAAAAAAGCCCTCATTTTTGAGGGCTTTTTTATTGGTTGTTGGATTGGCGGATTTGAAACAAAGGTTCGGTGAGTAAACCAAGTTTACGAACGACGCCGATTTTAAGAGGCGGTCCCATAGGGATAAAAACGCGTTAGAGTTTTTACATTCAGCCACCTACAAATTATATTGCCCTCATTTTTGAGGGCTTTTTTGTTACGTGTAAATCTATGTAGTAGTTTGTGTATGGGTAGGTGTTGTTAAAATTATCTAATTTCTTGATTTCTGCTTTGCAGCAATTAGCGTAGTTTGTCGGTCTTTTAGCTTTTTATTCGCTTCATCTTTTATATAATCAGCAACATAATATCTGGTTGGTCTGATTCTTAATCCATATGTGTTAAATAGGTTTTCTTTTGCATCTGACAGCAAATCCCATTTGTTAACCTTGAAGAAGTAATTATAAGCAGATTCTTTAGTGGA
>QKFK01000046.1 GCA_003252195.1 Rhodospirillales bacterium | reverse complement strand
AGCATTACGATAATAAATTCTTAAGCGAATACAAAATGTTAAACAAGAAGACAAATTCGTACCTAACTTCCCCAGAGTTCTTTTTAGAATCTGATAATTTTGTATTTTCTTCATCAAAAAACATTAAAATTAAAAAGAGAAAAACATGTCTTTAAAAACTATCTCTATAGCCATTACTGGCTCTGGTGGTTCTGGTGTTATGACAGCTGGTCAAAACCTACTAAACGCCGTATCAAAAGCTGGGTATTATGGGTTAATGGCACGCTCACTTGGACCACAAATCAGAGGAGGAGAAGCTGCTGCTCTAATAAGAATTTCTGAAGAAGAAATTCAAACTCAAGGTGATTTTTACGATATTTTATTTGCTTTTGATTGGGATAATGTAAGCAGATTTAAAGGTGAGCTACCAGTTTGTGAATCTTCAATCGTTATGTGCGACGAAAACTCTGGTAATATTCCTGAATTCATTACCGATAAAAACCCTAAAATCATTAAGCTCCCACTTAATGACTTAGCAAAAGAAACACCCGATGGCAGAGCTAACATGGTTTGCCTTGGCATACTCGCTGAAGCAATTAATTTAGACAGCAAATTTGTACATGAAATTATTTCTATTGGCCTTAAAAAGAAAGGCGCAGAAGTTATAGACAATGCAATCTCATGTATTAACAGCGGTTATAACAAAGCAAAAGAGCTAAATTTAAAAAGCTCATTCCAAATAAACAATAAAGATAAATCTAGTAATCTATGGTCAATCACAGGTAATGAGGGAATTGGATTTGGCGCTATCAAAGGCGGAATTAAATTCGTTGCAGCCTATCCTATTACACCTGCAACAAGCATCTTAGAATGGATGGCTCCAAATTTAGAAAAAGTTGGAGGAACATTAGTACAAGCAGAAGATGAACTTGCGGCTATGAATATGATTTTAGGGGCATCATTTGGTGGGGTACCATCTTTAACTGCCACTTCAGGACCAGGATTAGCCCTTATGCTCGAAGGGTTTGGGCTTGGTATATCCTCTGAAATGCCAGTTGTTGTAGTTGACGTACAACGTGGAGGCCCATCTACAGGTATACCTACTAAATCAGAACAATGCGATTTAAATATTGCATTATACGGAGCTCATGGAGACGCACCTCATCTTGTTGTTGCAGCAAACTCTATTTCAGACTGCATTCTAACATCGCAATGGACTGTACATTTATCTGAAACATTACAGACGCCAGCTATATTGTTATCCGATCAGTTTATGGGGCAAGCTCGAGTAATCATTAATGAACCTACAAATATAGATTATGAAACAAAACGTCTATTAGCTGACGAAAATTCTAGTGATTATAAAAGATACAAAGTTACTGAAAATGGTATATCACCAATGGCAGTACCAGGTATTGCAGGTGGCGAGCACACTGCAGATGGCTTAGAACATGACGAAACAGGTCGTCCATCAACTGATGCAGATAATCACCTTAAGCAGCTAGAGAAACGTAACCGCAAACTAACATCATATGATTATGGTGACATGTGGGCAGATATATCAGGAAGTGGCGACACAGCTATTATTACATTCGGCTCAATCACAGGAGCTGTAAAAGAAGCTCTCGAAGATGTTGATGGCGTTAAGCTAGTATCTGTAAGACTTATCTCACCTATTCAGCCAGAAAAAATGAACAAGGCTCTTGATGGCGTAAAAAAAGCTATTGTAATTGAACAAAATCATGGAGCTCAGTTTTATAAATTTCTAAAAGGAAACTATGACCTTGATTGCAAATTACAAAGTTTTGCACGCCCTGGTCCTTTACCAATAAAACCTGCTGAAATTAAAAAAATCATTAAAGATTGGAGAGAATAAAATGGAACAAAAAACTAATCCCAATCAATATAAATCTGATTTAAAACCTATTTGGTGTCCTGGCTGTGGCGACTTTGCTGTTTTGAGCTCGTTAACCAAATCATTTGCAGAGCTAGAACTCCCAACTAAAGATGTTGCTGTAATATCTGGCATTGGTTGTTCTTCTAGGCTTCCTGCTTATTTATCTACATATGGTTATCATACGATTCACGGTAGAGCGCTATGCGTAGCTTCTGGACTCAAAGTGGCACGAGATGACATTACTGTTGTTGCTGTTGGTGGTGATGGAGACGGTTTCTCAATCGGAGGAAACCACTTTATCCATACATGCCGTAAGAATATTAACATGACTTATATAGTGATGGATAATTCAGTTTACGGAATGACAAAAGGACAAGCTTCACCAACAACATCTCCAGATTGGCTTGGATCAAAGCTCACTCCTCATGGCTCTGGAGTTCCTGCCTTCCAACCAATGCGTATGGCTCTAGCCTCTGGCGCATCATTTGTTGCAAGAGCATTTTCTGGCAACCCTAAACATTTGACAGAAATTATTACCAAAGGCATTCAACATAAGGGGTTCTCTTTCATACATGTTGTCAGCCCTTGTGTTACATGGAGACCTGAGCAAAAAGAATATAAAAACTTTATCAAAGAAGGCTTTGGAAATGGACCAACGGACGACCACAAACAAGCCAGACAGAACTTGCTTGATGATGATGGTTTCAGAATAGGAATATTATATCAAACTAGGAGCCCAATTTTAGATAAAATGGGTGTAGAAAAATGTTCAATTGATAAAATTGGAACACAATTCTCAATCTAACTATGTAATTTGCATTTTATTAGGAGAAAGCAATGGCTAATTCAAACAATCTAGAAGCTGTGAGCTATATAGAAAAACTAGATAGCAAACCAGAAAAGATAGTATTCATGCTTCATGGTTATGGAGCAGATGCTAATGATTTAATAGGATTAGCCCCTATTTTTGCCAAAGCTGCTCCTAATGCAATATTTTATTCTATTCACGCGCCAGAAAGTCTTGAAAACCAAGGGTTATTTATGATGGGCAGGCAATGGTTTAGCTTGTCATGGTATGCCCCTAGCGTTTTAAAAGAAATGAACTCTAACTTACTATCTGACATGATGAGCAAAATGCATAAAGGCGCGACATCTGCATTAACCTCTCTTCATCGCTTTATTAAAAGTAAAATAGAAGAACACAACCTCACATATAAAGACGTTATAATTAGTGGTTTTTCACAAGGTGGTTTAATGGCTTTGTATTCAGGGTTAACATTAGAAGAAGAAATTGCTGGTATAATTGGAATGTCTGCAGTACCAGTTTCTGACAACATTCTTCCGTTAATTAAGTCTAAACCACCTATTTTACTAGTTCACGGTGATGCGGACGAAGTTGTTCCCTATGCATCTACAGACTTATCACTTGAAACACTTTCTAAGGCTGGAATTCCAACCAAAATTGTAACAAGTAATGACATGGGACATTCAATTGATGATACTGTTATATCTGCGGTATCAAGCTTTATAAACGATAAATTGTCTTAAATTAGGAAAACATATAAGTTAGACTAGTTTGAAAATGACCCAATATCACCACCATCGGTAAAGTCACATTCCTCTGGATGTATTTGGCAGAGATTTTTTTCTCTTACATACAAGGCATTTCGCTCAGGAGAACGTCTTCCTGCGACAAACATTGATGAACAAGAACATAACCCAAAAACCAGTAATATTGACAGCAATGTGATTTTCATATCTTTCCTTCAATTTTTATGGGCAAAAACATCATTTTGAGCTTTGATATTACCCCCTAATTTGTTAAAAATTCAATAAAGAAATAGTTTTATCAGGAGAAAACAAATGATACCTCGTTATTCTAGAGAAGCAATGAGCCAAATATGGACTGAAGAAAACAAATTTAAGGTTTGGTTAGAAATAGAAGCTCACGCATGTAGCGCTCAAGCAAAACTAGGAAACATCCCACAAAGTGCTGCAGATGCCATATGGGAAAAAGGTAATTTTGAGATTTCCAGAATTGATGAAATTGAAGCTGAAGTAAAACATGATGTTATAGCATTCTTGACCAATCTAGCTGAATATGTTGGTGAAGATGCTCGTTTTATCCATCAAGGAATGACATCATCTGATATTCTTGATACTTGCTTTGCGGTTAGGTTAAAACAAGCAGCAGATATTCTAATCACAGATATAGATAAAATTTTATCTGCGCTAAAGAAACGCGCCTACGAGCACAAATTATCTTTATGTGTTGGCAGAAGCCATGGCATTCACGCAGAACCTACTACAATAGGTTTAAAACTTGCTGGTTTTTATGCTGAATTTAAACGTAACAAAGATCGTTTAATCGCTGCTCAAAAAGAAATAGCAACTTGCGCCATTTCTGGTGCTGTTGGAACATTTGCTAACATTGATCCATATGTTGAAAAATATGTTGCTGAAAAAATGGGGCTTACTATTGAGCCTGTTTCAACTCAAGTTATACCCCGTGATAGGCACGCTATGTTTTTTGCCACGTTAGGCGTAATAGCCTCTTCAATGGAAAGAATAGCCGTTGAGATTAGACATTTACAAAGAACTGAAGTAAGAGAAGCTGAAGAATTTTTCTCAAAAGGGCAAAAAGGTTCATCTGCTATGCCTCACAAACGCAACCCTGTATTAACAGAAAACCTTACAGGTTTGGCAAGAATGGTTAGAGCATATGTTACCCCTGCAATGGAAAATGTAGTTTTGTGGCACGAGAGAGATATTTCACACTCATCTGCAGAAAGAATGATGGCTCCTGATGCGACCGCTACTTTAGACTTTGCCTTAAACAGACTTGCTAGCGTTATTGATAATCTAGTTATCAATGAAGATGTAGCTTTAGACAACCTTAACAAATTAGGTGGACTAATATTCTCACAACGAGTTCTTTTATCACTAACACAAGCTGGTGTAAGCAGAGAAAACGCTTATAAAATAGTTCAGACTAGCGCCATGAAAATCTGGGAAGATGGAGGCCATTTTGTTGACTTACTAAAAAGCAACGAGGAAGTAACGGACAAGTTATCAATTAAGGAAATTGAAGATATATTCGATATGAACTACCATACCAAAAATATAGATACAATTTTTAACCGTGTATTTTCAAACTAAAGGTGTAAAATGAAAGACATTATAAATCGTTACAACGCTACATTTTTGTTATCTTTAGCTCTTTTTGCTATCACAGTACCTATTGCCGCTAACTTTTCAACAGTACTTCTTATTCTGTCAGCGTTAAGTGCCTATAAAATTAACCAATCTATGAGCATAATAAAAGGTGACACAAAGAAATTACCCTTTATTGCAATATGTCTTATCATTGTCTGGTCTCTAGTAACTTTTTTATGGTCGCCATATCCTCATAAAGCAGTTATAAATGCGACAAGATTGTTTATTCTTCTTATTGCAACATTGCTAGTAAAATCAAAAATTTCTTTAATGTCTGAAAAAGAAGCAAATTTAGCAAAAAAGATACTTTTTATATCCACTTCTATTGTTTGGTTATTTTATATTGAAGAACTCACCCTATCATATCCAATCATATCATTGATAAGAGAATCTAGAGGTGGTGATGATTATCTAAACAAATTAGGCAAAGGAGCATCTTTCTTATGCCTTTATATTTGGCCTGTCTCATATATGATATACACAAAAACATCTAAAAGAATATTACCTATCTTATTCATTGCGATAAACCTTGTGTTTTCACATTTTCTTCCGATGGCAGCTGTAGAACTAGCTATCATAACAGCAGTTCCTGTATTTATACTTACAAAATTGCTTGGCAGAAAATTCTTAGCTATACTTTTCCCATTGATAATCACAACGATATTAATGTTCCCACTACTTTCACTTAAGGTCATTTCACCAGAAGCTACATCACAATCAAGTTATGGCGAGAAGGTTCCTACATCATGGTATCACAGATTAGTGATATGGAACTTTGCTTCATCAAAAATTATAGATCACCCAATAATTGGCAGTGGAAGTGGATCTGCCCGCTATATAAGCGACAATCAAAAGACAGAAAAACTTGCAACATTGCCTAATGGACGAGATCTAATGGGCTCAAAATTGCCATTACACACACACAACTCATCTGTTCAAATGTGGCTTGAGATGGGCTTTGTTGGAATTGTTTTATACATATTGCTATTAGTTGGAATAATGAGACATATCTCACTAAGCCAAAATAAAAACCTAATGGCCATTTATACAGCTACTTTTACATCAGCAATGTGTATATCATTAATAAGCTTTGGAATGTGGCAACCATGGTGGATAGCAACCATATTCCTCGCTCATATATTGTGTCAATTAGCATCTATTCATAACAAAGAGCATGACATAAAAAGCCTTTAATTTAGCTAATCTATTGTTTTACAACAAAGTTTGATGTAGCATATAAGCAAAGGAATTTTTATTTTGCAGGAAATAGATGGTAAACACACACAGAAGGCAGCTTTTTGAAGGTAAGACCAAAATCTTATATGAAGGACCAGAGCCAGAAACACTGGTGGTTCATTATAAAGATGATGTCTCATCGTCTCAACGCAAGAAAAAAGCAATTATCGATGGTAAAGGTATTATAAACAACCGCATTACCGAGTTCTTTATGAACCGCTTGGCAGAGATTGGAATACCAACTCATTTTGTTAGAAGGTTAAACTCCCGTGAACAACTCGTTCATGAAGTAGATATTATTCCTGTAGAAATGATCTTGCATAACGCTGCATCTGGATACTTATCAGATACATTAGGAATACCAGAAGGGACACCGTTACCACGCTCTATTATGGAATATAGTTATAAAAATGTTGAACTTGGCGACCCAATGGTTACAGAAGAGCATATAACTGCATTTAATTGGGCCACAGTAGAAGAGCTTGATGAAATGGTACGTTTAACCTTACGTATTAATGATTACATGACAGGACTATTATATGGGCTTGGCATCAGATTAGTTGATGTGTCATTAGAATTTGGAAGATTGTACCAAGAAGATGGCTCGGTACAAGTTGTTTTAGCAGATGAAATCTCACCTGATAATTGCCGTCTATGGGATATAAGAACCAAGAAGAAGCTTGATAAAGACAGATTCCGCAAAGACTTAGGTAATCCTCACGAAGCATATCTTGAAGTAGCATCTAGACTAGGCGTTCTACCAGAATCATTAGAAAAAGAATTTGCCAAATCTAAAGAAGAGTTTGGTTAGGATAATCTTTAAGCAACCTATGCAACTAAGCCATACTACATAAAACCAATAAACTCTTAAAAGTGCTAACATTTTGTTTAGCAAATCACGCAGATTTGATAGTTAAGCATAAAGCTCGGGCTAATTTACATATGAACAAATATGCTCCAACAGCATATCGTCTTCGTAGTAATTCGTAATATTGATTAGCTATATATTAGTTGGCAATTTTTCAAAAACAAAAAGCTCCATTAATGGAGCTTTTTTATTGGTATCCCCTAGGGGATTTGAACCCCTGTTACCGCCGTGAGAGGGCGATGTCCTAGGCCTCTAGACGAAGGGGACATAAACAAGATTTCTTAGTAATAATCAAATTAATGAGCTTTGGCAAGAAGATTCTACAAAAGCTCATCAAAATTATTATTCACACTACTCTTTTGTATCTTCTTCTACCTCTAACATATCTTCCTCATCTTTCGCATCATCATCTTTTCCATTTAAAAGAGGAACGAAAGAGGATGTTTCTTTAGTTGTTTTAGAGCCAACAGCTAAATCTGTAATATCCTTAGGAATAGCAGCAACTGCGCCTCTATGGTACATAAAGAAATCATATATAGCTGAGTTAACAACCGTACTTAGCATAAGAATACTTATAACAACTACTTTAGTTAATATAACAATCAAATAAAATACAAATGTATTTGCTAATTTGGCAGCTACAATTATAGAAACAAACACAAGCACGAATGATACAATAGCTACAA
Organism: Rhodospirillales bacterium; assembly: GCA_003252195.1. GTDB lineage: Bacteria > Pseudomonadota > Alphaproteobacteria > QKFK01 > SZUA-500 > SZUA-500. The sequence continues at coordinate 7,001 of QKFK01000046.1, read as the reverse complement.
CGATTTGTGATAATGAAGTAACTGCAAAAATTCTAAAGACATTACCCCTCGTCATTTTCCATGATTTCTTCATTGAAAAACTAGGCCTTAGAATCGCAGCAGCAGGAAAAACCAACATTACTCTTTGCTGAATGTATATTATTGCAAATAAAGATAACAAAGCAAATATGATTACAACCTGCCCTTCCCACACATGCTCTATGGGGGATGAATATTTCAACATAACTGATATAAGCACAGGAACCATTATTATAGCAATAACAGCCAATAGCATCAAAAGAGCATAACCAATAAATTTGAGTTCAGCTTTCCCAAATTTACCAGAATATTTTTCTTTATTACCCGCTAGCATATATCTGTAAAAAGCGCACATTGATGCAATATAACATATGTTAGCAACAATAGATGGAATCGTTGCAGAGCCAGTTTTTGATGGACACACACTGTCTAATCCGCCCTTTTCACACAAGGATGGAAACCCAAACAATGCATCACATAAAAAGTCCAACAAAATCCATGCACCAACCAACCTTAACAATGGTAAATAGTTTTTAAAGTACACTTTAAAAGATGTTTTTATAGTTTTAAAAACAGGTAACTTTACACCATCATCATCTAAAAATTCTACTGACATTATTCGCTCTCCTCAACAGAAGGTCTATATAAGTAATAATGAACTGCAACACTCAAATTAACTAGTAATCCAAGCTGTATCAAAACAATTAAATTATATACGAAATCTTCAATTATTGTCGTAATAACTGGGTATTTAATCAACATAATCTGAACTTTATCTACAGGCATGTAAGCAGGTTTTAAGAAAATAAAAAACAATGTTGCTAACTGTAGCGAAACAATCTTTAGATTATTCCCTTTACCTGATTGCCACAATTTTTTTAATGATAAACCACCTTTATCAAAGGCAATATCAGCCAATATGATTAGAATTCTGCCAGAAACAAAAGGCCCCATAACGCCTATACCAATAAGACCGAATATGGCAAGTTCAATCAGAACACCGTATGAAGGATTCCTAATTGTTAATATCTGTGCAGATATAGCTGGAGTAGACATCAAGAAAACATATACAAATGCAAATGCCAAATATTTAATAAACACTTTATCAAACCCAAGAACATCCGATATTTTTGCGTTCATATACCTAATTTTATGCCAACCAACCATAAAATAAATCATAAAGATAGTTCTTATAAAAAACGATCCAAGCCCAACAACAGCACTTTCATTACAGGTAAAAATATTTTCACTAGACTGAACTGAATATGTGCAAATATGTTGTGTCTTAAGAATAAAATCAGTGATTGTTACAAATAAACTAACTAACAATGCAAATGGCATAAATTTGTTAAGATATAAAAAAACATCGCCATACACCTCATTTACCGTATCAAAAAGAGGCATTCTAACAATTCCGTCATCGCCCTTTATTAAAATGTTTTTTACTGCGGTTTTAATATTTTTATCCATGTCTATAGCTCTTTTATTGCTGTAATTCCAGATATGCTTCTAAGTTTGCCAATTAAGCCATCCGATATAGCATACCCTGTTTCCAAACATATTTCTATATCCCAATCTTCAATATCAGGCTTAATAAATATTTTATTTCTTCCTGCACCATCACTTGCCAATGCTTCCTTTATTGCAGGTAAGGCAACTTCATTATTAAAGCTAATAATAAGCCCATTTGCAATATCACCAATAGCATCGTCTAAAGTTTCTACTCTTCTTGCTAAAAATCTTGGAGGTTCTTCCGCTGTTTTTCTTTCAGCATCTAGAGCCAACAATAATGGAGTTCCCGATGACAACAAGTCTTTATAGCGAGCTAAAGAATCAGAAAAGAACAATGCATCAAAACTACCTGTAGTATCAGAAAATTCTACAAAAGCGTACTTATTGCCAGATTTACTAATTCGAGTTTGGAAGGAGTTTACAATCCCAGCCATCTTTACTTTAGATGTCTCGCCCTCTCGCATATTCTTATCAAGCTCTGCAATCGTAGTAACTCTTAGTTTTTCCATACCATCTTTATAATCATCTAATGGATGTGCAGATAAATAAAAGCCAATTGCTTCTGCCTCAAGCTTTAGTCTCTCCATTTGCGTCCAGTCTGGTGAATTAGGCAACTCTATTCTAGCATGAAAGACTTCTTCTCCAAACAAACCACCTTGAGAGCTATTTTTTTCTTCATTAATAGTATTGGCATGCTGAAGCATTAAACTTACAGAATTATATAATTTAGCTCTATTTTTATCAATTGAGTCAAATGCGCCTGCTTTAATAAGGTTTTCTAACTGACGTCTATTAATGGATTTAGGGTTTAAGCGCCTAATAAAATCATTAATATCCTTAAAAGATCCGCCCTTATTGCGCTCAGCAACAAGAGCTTCCATATTATTGGCGCCAACTCCTTTTATTGCAGATAAAGCATAACGTATTGCAGAATTCTCAACCGCAAAATCAACTTCAGAATTATTAATATCTGGAGTTAAAACACTAATACCCATTTTTCTAGCTTCTTCTTTAAAAAAGCCAAGTTTATCAGTGTTATTGATATCCAACGACATAGTCGCCGATAAAAACTCAACTGGATAATGAGCTTTAAGATAAGCTGTCTGATATGCAATTAAAGCATAAGCAGCCGCGTGAGATTTATTAAATCCATATCCTGCGAACTTTTCCATCTGACTAAATATACTGTCAGATCTAGCCTCTTCAACGCCACGTTCTTTAGCACCTTCATTAAAGATTTGGCGCTGTTTAACCATCTCTTCAACTTTTTTCTTACCCATAGCACGACGCAACAAGTCAGCTCCACCAAGTGTATAACCTGCTAAAACCTGAGCAATTTGCATAACCTGCTCTTGGTAAATCATAATACCATAAGTTTCTTTTAAGATTGGCTCTAATTTGGGGTGCAGATAATCTGGCTCTTCATCGCCGTGTTTGCGTTTAATATAACTTGGAATATTATCCATTGGACCAGGACGATACAAAGATACAATAGCGATAATATCTTCTAGCTTATCGGGGCGTAATTGGCGCAAAATATCACGCATACCAGAACTTTCAAGCTGGAACACCCCCGCCGTCTCTGCTCTTTGCAAAAGCTCATATGTTTTTCTATCTTCTAGTGTTATTGCAGATATATCAATATCTACATTATGAACCTTTTTAACCAAATCAACCGCTCTTTTAATAACGGTTAGAGTTTTAAGCCCCAAAAAGTCAAATTTAATCAAACCACAAGATTCAACCCATTTCATATCAAACTGGGTAACTGGCATATCTGAGTTTGGATCTTTATATAAAGCACAAATTTGGTTAAGAGGCCTATCGCCAATAACCACACCTGCAGCGTGAGTTGATGCGTGCCTGTAAAGCCCTTCTAGCTTGATGGCTATATCAAGCATATTCGCAACTACTGGCTCATTATCTCTTTCTGCCCTTAACTCTGGAATTGTATCTAAAGCTTCGGTAAGAGTTATCTGTTTACCAGGCGTAGCTGGTATCATTCTATCAACCTGCCCATATGGCATTTGCAGAACCCTACCCACGTCACGAACAACAGCCTTTGCCTGCAACTTACCAAATGTAATAATTTGGGCAACCTTATCATGACCATATTTATTCTGCACATATTCAATCGACTTACCACGGTTTTCTTGGCAAAAGTCAACGTCAAAGTCAGGCATTGACACACGTTCTGGGTTCAAGAAACGCTCAAACAACAAGCCAAATCTTAGCGGGTCTAAATCTGTAATAGTCAAAGCCCAAGCAACTACCGAACCAGCACCAGAACCACGCCCTGGACCAACAGGAACACCATTTGCTTTTGACCAACTAATAAAATCAGAAACGATAAGAAAGTAACCAGGGAAACCCATCTGAATAATAATACCTAACTCATATTCTAACCTATCAAAATATGTTTTAGTTACTTCTTCTTTTTCAGCATCGCTCATTTCTGGTTTATATACATGAACCTCTAAGCGTTTTTTAAGACCATCAATTGAACGCTCGCGAAGAACATCATTCTCATTCTTACCTTCACCTACGTCATAAGGAGGCAAAATTGGTGGAACGAACTCAACCATATAACCACATCTTTTAGCGATATTAATAGTGTTATCAATTGCCTCAGGAATATCACTAAAAAGCTCAATCATTTCTGCAGGAGATTTTAGACGGTTATTAGGAGATAATTTTCGTCTGTCTTTTTGGGCTACATATGCGCCAGCAGCAATACAAACAAGAGCATCGTGGGCTTCATACATTTCTTCTTTTAAAAAGAATGCTTCATTAGTTGCAACAAGAGGAATATCATGGCGGTAAGCTAAATTAATAAATTCTTCTTCGGTTGCATCTTCTTGAGGCAAACCTATACGGCTTAATTCCATATACAAACGATTGCCAAAATACTCTTTAAGCTTTAGCAAAGTTTCTTCCGCTTCTAAGAGTTGACCTTCTAAGATTTGCCTACCTATTGGACCATGATAACCACCAGTTAAAGCAATAACACCATTATTACATTCTGCAAAATCAGATATTCTAATTTGTGGCAATTCGTGAGATGGGGTTTCCATGTAAGCTTTACTTAAAAGCTTCATCAAATTTTCATAACCACTACGATTTTGAGCGAATAACACCATCTTATCTGGTGCAGGAGTAAGCCCAGAGTTTTTAGCTATAATATCATTTTCACTGCTTTGATTACGAACATTAATTTGGGTTGCGATAATTGGTTGCACCCCTGCCCCAGAAGCTTTAGCTGAAAATTCCATACAGCCAAACATGTTAGATGTATCTGTTATAGCTATAGCAGGCATATGCTTTTCAACGCATGCATCAATTAATTTAGGGATTTTTATAGCACCCTCAGACAATGAAAATGCCGAGTGAACCCTTAAATGTACAAATTCTTGTGTCATTACTCTCTAAATTCTTATTATTCTGGCTTGTAGTAGTTACGACGAGCCATAAAAGCTTTTGCTCCAAGCTCTACCAACTCACCTTCTCTTAAGGCAATTTTTCTATCCATCTTTGAAGCAAGCTCAGGGTTATGAGTAGCTACCAATGCAGATAATCCAGTATCTCTTACTAAGCGTAACAATTCTTCAAAAACTGTTTGTGAAGTATTGGGGTCTAGATTACCAGTTGGCTCATCAGCTAATAACAACCTTGGGGTATTTGCTAATGCTCTTGCAATAGCAACACGTTGTTGCTCACCACCTGATAGCTCAGTTGGTCTATGATGTTTACGATCTTGCAAACCCATTTTATCGAGCAACCAATCTGCCTTTTCTTTTGACTTTTTATTATCTTTATTGCCAATTGATTGAGGTATAACAACATTTTCTAGAGCAGTAAACTCTGGCAAAAGATTATGATACTGATAAACAAAGCCCAAATATTCACGTCTAAATAATGTGCGCATATTATCTGGCAAATCTTGACATGATTTACCACCAATAATCACTTCACCAGATGTTGGTCTTTCAAGCAAACCAGCAATATGAAGCAAAGTAGATTTACCCGCACCAGATGGACCAACCAAAGCAATAATCTCACCTGGGTGGATTTCTAAGTTCACTGACTTTAGAACATCAAGTCTCTCATCACCTTGAACAAATGAACGAGAAACGTCTCTTAGAACTAATGGAGAAACATTATTATCTGAATTACTCATATCTCAAAGCCTCCACAGGATCTAAACGAGCAGCTCTCCATGCGGGGTATATTGTTGCCCCAAATGAAAGAACCAATGCCATTAACACAACACTAACAACCTCAACAGGGTCTATCACTGCAGGCAGTTTTGATAAGAAGTAAATCTCAGCAGAGAATAATTCTGTTCCTGTTAAAGATTGTAAAAACTGGCGAATACCTTCGATATTATTGCAGAAGACAACGCCTAAAATTGCACCTAAAAATGTTCCTGCAATCCCAATAAATGCACCGCACATAAAGAATATACGCATAATCATTCCTCTTGTAGCACCCATTGTGCGCAGAATGGCAACATCTTTACCCTTATCTTTAACCAACATAATAAGACCAGAAATAATATTAAAAGCTGCCACCAAAATAATTAAGGTTAAAATCAAGAACATAACGTTACGCTCAACCTCAATCGCGTTAAAGAACGTTGCGTTAGCTTGTTGCCAATCATATATTCTGTAAGCATCTCCCACAATTGTAGCTGCATCTTCTCTAACTTTGTTCACATCGTCTGGATTATTTAATATAATCTCCATATTAGATACTGACTGTGGCATAGAGAAATATTTTTGAGCGGATTCAAGAGGCATAAAAATAAAATTTGAATCATACTCAAACATACCAACTGAAAAGAAACCAGCAATTTTATACGATAGCATACGAGGAACAGAACCAAACGCAGTAACATTGCCTTTAGGTGAAATTAAAGTGATTTCATCACCAACATCAGCACCAATTTTATGAGCTAGTTTTTCACCAATGAAAACACTGCCTTCTTTAAAATCATCAATAGTGCCCCCTTTGATATTCTCTGCGATAACTTTAATGCTAATAATATCTTTTTTGCTAATTCCTCTAACTACAACACCTTGTGAAGTGCGCCCTGTAGAAACCAGAACTTGACTTTCAATGATAGGATAAACAGCTTTAACACCTTCAATAGTGCGCAATCTTTCTGCCGTGTCTTCATAATAATTAATTGGCATACCAGCCATGCCATAAATGCCCAAATGCCCATTAAGACCAATAATACGGTTTAGAAGTTCAATTCTAAAACCATTCATCACAGACATAACAATGATAAGTGTAGCCACACCTAAGCATATACCCAAGAGAGAAAATCCAGCAATTACCGAAACAAAGCCTTCTTTTCTTCTTGCTCTTAAGTATCTCCAAGATACCATTCTTTCAAAAGCAGAAAAAGCCATATATTCCTCGAGAAAATAATAAAGTTAACTGCCTATTTATATCACCTGAAACAC
>QKFK01000006.1 GCA_003252195.1 Rhodospirillales bacterium | reverse complement strand
GGCAAACGCTCAATGCTCGTGATTACTCACTATCAAAGATTGCTTAATTATATTGTTCCAGATTATGTACATGTAAAATCTGGCACAAAAGCTTTAGCCTTAGAGCTAGAAGAAAAGGGTTATGCCCAATATATCAATAAAATCTCAGCTTAAGGAGCTTTATTAATGAGTGTTACTAAAGTTAATTCGGGCTATTTTTTAGATGATTATGACAATCATAGCTCGTCGTTTGCCAATGCAGATGTTGCATGGCTAAATGACTTGCGTAAAAAAGGTAAAGATGCTTTCCTTGAGCGTGGTTTGCCTTTAACTAAGGTGGAGAATTGGAAATACACCAAACCTAAGTTGTTGGCATCTGAAACATTCGCTTATTCAAGCGCAAAATCATTAATTAACACGTCTGTATCTACTGGTTTAGATATAGATGCTTATAATATCTATTTTGTTGATGGGGCTTATGATGCTAAGCGCTCATCAAGTGATTTGCCTAAAGGTTTAACAATTAAGAATATCGCAAATTGTGGTGATGAAGCTAATGTTAAAGCTAAGTTAGGTGGTATGGTTGATTTATCATCTCACGCAGTTGCAGCTCTTAACACTGCTTATATTAATGATGGTTGTTATATTGAGCTTAAAGATGGTGTTAAGCTTGAAAAACCAGTTCATGTAGTTTCTATTGCATCTAAACAAAATGCTCCACAGGCATTTTATCTGCGTAATTTGTTTATTGTGGGTAAAAATAGCTCTGTGTCTTTGATTGCATCACACATTGGTGCTGATGGTGCGACGTATTTTTCTAACTCTGTTGATGAAATATATGCTGGCGAAGGCTCTGAGCTTAAATATTATATAAATCAAGACGAAACTAAGCCTTCATGCCATATTTCATATTCTGCGGTTAATGTAGAAAAAGATGCAAAATATGAAGGTTTTGTATTACAGCGTGGTTCAAGTTTATCAAGAGTTGAGCTAAAGGTCTCTCTAAATGGAGAGAATGCCGTAGCAAACACAGATACTGCCTATATTATTGATGGTGAGCAATTAGTTGATACTACAACTTTTGTTGACCATGTTAGCTCAGATACTTTTTCTGACCAGATGATTAAGGGTGTAGCTTATGGTAAGTCTAAGGGCGTGTTCCAAGGGCAAATTTTAGTAAGGCGTGATAGCCAACGCATTGAGGGAAACCAGCTGCATAAAGCTCTTTTGATGTCAAAAGATGCAGAAATTGACTGTAAACCAGCGTTAGAGATATATGCTGATGACGTTAAATGTTCTCATGGTGCTACAGTTGGTGAGCTAGATGATGATCAATTGTTCTATCTAAGAGCTAGAGGTATTGATGAAGAAACTGCTCGCTCATTGCTGGTTGAGGCGTTTTTGGACGATGTAGTTGCCAGAATATCTAATGATGCTGTGAGAGGTGCTTTCAGCGATGTCTTGTTGGGTAATATGAATAAATAGGCGATTAAATAATGTCTTATGATTTAGATAAAATAAGAAGCGATTTCCCAATTTTGAATAAAGAAATTAGGGGTAAAAGGCTTGTGTTTTTAGACAGTGCAGCCTCTGCTCAGAAGCCTTTATGCGTGGTTGATAAAATTAGAGATATGTATCTTAATGATTATGCCAACGTGCATAGAGGGCTTTATTATTTATCTGAAAGTTCAACATATATCTACGAGAACTCACGTAAGATAGTTAAAAAATTTATTAATGTAGAACATGAAGATAATATTGTATTTACCCGTAATGCAACAGAATCTATAAATATAGTTGCTTATTCATATGCTAGAGTACATTTAGCGAAAGGTGATGAAATTATTATCTCTGAAGCTGAGCATCATGCTAATTTATTGCCATGGCAAGTTTTGAGAGATGAGATTGGAATTGTCTTAAAAATTGCTAAAGTTGAAGATGATGGCTCATTTGAATTAGATAGCTTGCGTTCGCTAATGAGTGAAAAAGTTAAGCTAGTTTCAATGCCCCATGTATCTAATGTGTTAGGGACGATTTTCCCTGTTAAAGAAATATGCAAAGTAGCCCATGAATATGGTGCAAAGGCATTAATTGATGGTTGCCAAGGTGCTGTGCATTTGCCTGTTGATGTGCAAGATATTGATTGTGACTTTTATGTGTTTTCTGGGCATAAAACCTATGGACCAACAGGGATTGGTGTTCTGTATGGTAAAAAAGGTGTTTTAGAAAGCATGGTGCCATATCAAGTTGGTGGCGATATGGTTAAAAAAGTTACTTATGAAAAAGCAACTTATGCAGATGTTCCATCACGCTTTGAGGCAGGAACGCCAGCGTTTATTCAAGCTGTTGGTTTGGGTGAGGCTTTGGAATATATGATGAATATTGGTATGGGTGAAATCTCAAAGCATGAACTTGAATTAGTTGATTATGCTAGAGAAAAATTATATGGCTTGGATTATATAATCCCAGTTGGAAATGCCAAAGATAAGGGCGGAGTGTTTTCTTTTGTAGTTAAAGACATTCACCCGCAGGATATTGCAACTATATTAGACCAACAATCTATAGCGGTGCGTACTGGGCACCATTGTGCAGAGCCTTTGGTGCATCGTATGGGCTATGAAACAGTGGTTAGGGCATCATTTGGGCTTTATAGTGGTAAAGATGATGTAGATGCTTTAGTTAAAGGCTTAGATAAAGCTCGTAGCTTTTTTATATAACGGAGAATTAAGATGATGGAATTTGATCCAACAACAACTTACAATGAAGAAAAAAAAGAAGATAGCTCAGCTCAACCAATTAAACTTGGCACTCCATTAGAAGCTGGAAAAGAAGTTGCAAGTAAAGAGCAAGTGATTGCAGCACTTAGAACTATTGAAGATCCTGAAATATTTATCAACATCTATGATATGGGCTTGATTTATAGGGCAGATGTGAGCGAGAATGGAGATGTTGATATAGATATGACTTTAACGGCTCCTGCTTGTCCTGTCGCTGGTGATATGCCAATGATGGCGGCTTCTGCTGTTGAAGATTTGGAGGGTGTTGGTGTGGTTACCCTAAATATTGTGTGGGAACCAATCTGGACGCCAGATAGAATGACCGAAGAAGCAAGGATAATGCTTGATATTTTTTAGGTGTAAAAATGGATAGTAAAGAACTTATAGATAATTTTGAATTCTTAGATGATTGGGAAGATAAATATAGATATATCATTGA
>QKFK01000256.1 GCA_003252195.1 Rhodospirillales bacterium | reverse complement strand
AAAAAGCTAAGTCAGAGAATAATAATCATGTTGTAATTTCAGCGGCAATTGAGGCTGAAGTTGCTCAGCTAACTTCTAAAGAAGAGCAACAAGAATTCTTAGGTGCTTTAGGTTTAGAAGAAACAGGGCTTAACAGAATTATCCGTGCAGGTTATGAATTGTTAGATTTAATAACATTCTTTACCGCAGGTGTAAAAGAAGTGCGTGCGTGGACGCTCATAAAAGGTTCAACTGCACCAAATGCAGCAGGCGTTATTCATACAGATTTTGAAAGAGGCTTTATTCGCTCAGAAACAATTGCTTATAGTGACTATATTGCATGTAAGGGCGAACAAGGCGCAAAAGAAGCTGGCAAAATGCGTGCAGAAGGTAAGAGCTATATTATGAATGATGGTGATGTGGTTCACTTCCTTTTTAACGTCTAATATAATAAGCACGTATAGTTTTATATTGATGCGTTAAATATATACCATGTAGTTTCATACACTTAATTTTTAACTTTTGCCACTACCATAACTCTGCTAGCTCATGTGAGCCAGATGTTCTTTCGCAATGCTTTTTGCGCTTGCCTGACAAATTTATTTAATGACTAAATGCTAGAGTTAACTTGTAATTTGTTACTAAGTTATCGAGATTTTAGTTGTTTTTTCTTCGCTATTATTTCAGCTTTAGATGCTTGTTCTTTAATTTTAAGCTGATGTTTGGTTTTGGCTAAAGTTAACTCAGTTTTTTGCAGTTGTTTTTTTGCATAATAGCTAAGCCCAGCTCTTTTTGCTTCGTCAGTTAATAGATATTCCATAGAGCCATTTTTATCATACAAATAGTTTTCTCCAAGCCATTCTCCAAAATGCTCTATATCTTTTTTCTCTAAGGTTTCTGGTTTGGTGAATAATTTGCCATATTTTTCTTCTAAGATTTTTTCAGGTGATGTTGATTTTTCTAGCTTCTTGTCGCATAGGCTTAAATCGCAAAGATTATTGATATAATTTAATGTGTTTATATCATAGTAAAAACTATGTCCTGTCTTTTTTCTTTCTGTTGTTAGTCTGGCCATAAAAGCTGATTGAATCGCATCTGGTTTTTGCCATGATTTTGGGTCTTTTTTTAAGGCTCTTTTATATGCTTTTGTTGCGTCAGGATAAGCAAAGCCATAAGCATAAGCCCCTTTGCCAGATTCTTTGCCGTTCATAAATTCCCAAACTGAAGAATCAATCCCCATAACGTGCATTTCGTAGGCTATTTGGATTGTTCTGGCAACGGCATTAGCCTCATCAAGTTCTCTTTTATGGCATTCGTCTATCGGATTTACATCAACGTTTATATATTCTTTAATAACTGTTGCATGAACAGATTCATGTATTACATTTTCAAAAAATGCTGCAAAAGTATCTTTTTTAATCAAAGATGGGCATTCATTCACAAAAGGTTTTCCTTCGTGAAGCATGCAATAACCAGCATCTTCTCCAGTTAAGGAAAAATCTAGGTCATAGGTGGTGCCCCGAGCTTCAGATATGTCCAATAGATTTTTACCTGTAGGAGTTTGCCCTAAAAACTTATCTGCCTTTGCAAGATATTCTTCAAATAAGGCGTATTTGGCTTCTTTTTGCTCTTTTCTCATTTATCTGCCCTTTTGTTTTTTCGCTTGAGCAAGGTTTGTTTTTGCTTTGTTGTCAGATGGTTTGTTTAGTCCAAGCTGAACGCGCGTTTTCTCAATTATTAAATTTGTTTTAGTCAGAGCTTTTTTAGAAAAATCGTTCAAACCCTCGGTCTTCATGTCATTCTCAAGAAGGTATTTAAGAGACCCGTCAGTGTCTTTTAAGAAGTTAGAGCCCTTCCAGTTGCTAAAAACATTTATATGCTTTTCACTCAGCTTTTCGGGCTTGGTTAGAAAGTATCCATATAATGTTTCTATGGTGGTTTTTTTGTTTTTTGCCTCAAGCACACAAGGGTTGCTCTGGCATTCTATACATTTGTTCTGTATGATTTTTAGGTCATTCTCATCATAGGTGATGCTAAGCTCTCTATCTTTTCTATCTTCGGTTAACCTTGTTATAAAGGCAGCTCGCATCGCCGTGCCATCATTTGCATATTCTGGGTTGTCTTCTACTAAATAACGATAAACGGCAGAAGCATTTTGATGCAAAAAACTCATGGGGTCTTTTTTGCTTCCAGATTCTTCTCCATTAACATAATTAAGCAATACAGGGCTAACGCCTAAATCGTTCATCTCATGGGCGATTTGGAGAGTTCTTGCAACGGCGTTAGCCTCATCAAGTTGCAGAATATAGCAATAATCTAGTGGGGCTAAATCTATAAAATCTACCTTGTTATCTACGGAGGCGTGAATAGTTTCATGGGTTATTGTTTCTAAAAAACAACCGAAGCTATTGTCTTTAATTAAAACAGGATTAATGGCTACTTGTTTGTTGCCGTCACTATCGGTAAATGAATATCCAGGGTCCCCAGATTTTAGCGAGAAATCAAGAGCATAATTCACCCCTCTGGCATTAGCTTTTTTGAGGATATCTTTCCCCGTAGGTGTTTGCGCAATTAATCCCCATGCCACTTCTAGTTGGTCTTGGAATTTAGCAATTTTAGCTTCTTTAATTTCTTTCTTCATCTATCGACCCTTTTGCATTTTTGCTTGTGTAAGGGAGATGTTTTCTTTGCTTTTATCTGTCTCTTTACTAAAGCCAAGTTGATGACGGGTTTTTTCAACAATAAGGTTTGTTTTAATTAGGGCATTTTTGGCAAAGCCGTTTAAGCCTTCAGTTTTCATTTTATCTGACAATAAGTAACCAAAAGAACCATTGTCGTTGCAGAGGTAATTCTTGCCTTGCCATATGCCAAATTTAGCCACATCTTTTTCTGTGAATTCTTTTGGTCTAGTTAAAAACTTTCCATAGTTTTTTTCAACTATTGGGAGTTTATTTTTCGCATTTATTACATCTATGTCTCTGATGCTTGTTTCACATTCGGATTGTATGTATTTAAAGTCATCTTGGTCATAGAAAGTGCTTAAATCTCTTTTTTTTCTATCTAATGTTAGGCGTGCTAAAAAAGCATTTCTCATAGCAGAGCCATCTTTACTAGAGTTTGGGTCTTCTTTAATTGTCGAGTTAAATATGTCAATAGCATTTTCAT
>QKFK01000057.1 GCA_003252195.1 Rhodospirillales bacterium | reverse complement strand
TACGCTTCGCTATTCGTGAAGGTGGTCGCACTGTTGGTGCTGGCGTTGTAGCCAAAATCGTAAAATAATCACTTTTCTTAAAGAAACTTTAAGAAAAAGACTTGATTCCTTATAAGTAACGGGGTACATTACCCCGTTACTTCGCAAGTAGGGGTGTAGCTCAATTGGTAGAGCATCGGTCTCCAAAACCGAGGGCTGCGGGTTCGATTCCTGCCGCCCCTGCCACTTGCGAGAGTTTTAAGATTAACTTAATTATTAGACTTGAAAGAGTTAAGATGGCTAAAACAAGTCCAGGACAGTTTTTCCGTCAGGTTAAACAAGAAATTAGTAAGGTCGTATGGCCAACTCGCCAAGAGGCAGGCATGTCAACTCTTATGGTTGTTATCATGACCGCTATGGCGTCAGTATTTTTCTTCCTAGTTGATCAAATTTTCGGCTGGGGAATTATGAAGATATTAGAAGTAGGAAATTAAACTTATGGCAGCTCGTTGGTACGTAGTACATGTTTACTCAGGCTCTGAAAAGAGAGTGGCTGAGTCAATCCGTGAACAAGCAGTTCTTAAAAATATGGAAGAACAAATTAAAGAAGTGTTGGTTCCAACGGAAGAGGTAGTTGAAGTTCGTAAAGGTACTAAAGTTAACGCTGAGAAGAAATTCTTCCCAGGGTATGTTTTAGTTCAAATGGAAATGACTGATGAAAGCTGGCACTTGGTTAAAAACACACCAAAGGTAACAGGTTTCTTGGGTGGAAAAGGTAAGCCTCATCCTATTACAGATGCTGAGGCAGAAAGAATTGTTAAGCAAGTTACCGAGGGTATCGAAAAACCTCGTTCTTCAGTTTCATATGATGTTGGCGAAGAAATCCGCGTTTCTGACGGACCGTTTACATCATTTATCGGTTTGGTCGAAGATGTCGATCATGAAAAAGCAAGACTTAAAGTTTCTGTATCAATCTTTGGTAGAGCGACTCCTGTTGAGCTTGAATTTAGTCAGGTTGAAAAAATCTGATGATTTAGTAAATTGTGGGAGAACAGCCATGTTCAGACCACAAGCCTATTTTTTTTAGAGAGGTAATAAAATGGCTAAGAAAATTACTGGATATGTAAAACTCCAGATCCCAGCTGGTAAGGCTAATCCTTCACCACCTGTTGGTCCTGCTTTGGGTCAAAGAGGACTTAATATTATGGAATTCTGTAAGGCATTTAATGCTGCTACACAAAAAATGGAACCAGGTATGCCTGTTCCTGTAGTTATTACAGCTTACCAAGATCGTACTTTTTCTTTTGTAACTAAGCTTCCTCCTGTTAGCTATTACATCAAAAAAGCTGCTAGCGTTGCTAAAGGTTCACGTGAACCAGGTAAATCAGTAGCTGGTAAAATTACTATGGCTCAAGTTAATGAAATTGCTAAAGAAAAGCTCCCTGACCTCAATTGTTCAACAGTTGAATCTGCTGCTCAAATGGTTAAAGGACAAGCTGTTTCTATGGGCATTCAGGTAGTGGAGTAAGATAGATGGCTATTAAAGGAAAACGTTTAGTTAATGCCTACAAAAATGTAGATGTTGATAAAATTTATGAATTAGCTGAAGCAGTTAAGCTTGTTAAAGAAGGCGCTAAAGCTAAATTCGATGAAACAATTGAAGTTGCTGTTTCTCTTAATGTAGATCCACGTCACGCTGACCAAATGGTTAGAGGTGTGTGTGCACTTCCTCACGGTACTGGTAAAACTCTTAAAGTTGCAGTATTTGCTAAAGGCGCTAAAGCTGACGAAGCTAAAGCTGCTGGTGCAGACTATGTTGGTGAAGAAGATTTGATGAACCAAGTATTAGGTGGTATGACAGATTTCGATCGTTGTATTGCTACACCTGATATGATGGGTGTTGTTGGTCGTTTGGGTCGTGTATTAGGACCTAAAGGCTTAATGCCAAACCCAAAACTTGGTACAGTAACAATGGACGTTAAAAAAGCTGTTGAAGCTGCTAAAGCTGGTGAAGTTCAATACCGTGTTGAAAAAGCTGGTATCGTTCAAGCTGGTGTTGGTAAAGCTAGCTTTACTGAAAAACAAATTGCAGAAAATGTTGCTGCTTTTGTTAAATCAGTTCAAAAAGCAAAACCATCAGGCGTTAAAGGCGTTTATATGAAAAAATGCTCTGTAAGTTCAACTATGGGCGTAGGTGTTAAATTAAACTACGCAACTGTTGGTACAGAAGAGTAAAAAAATACTTGCATCTTGCAGGATTCTTTGTTAAGAGTCCTGCATTGCTTGTATGAAGGGTTTAATTCCCTTCAAGCATATCTGTCCAAGACCGTAGGTGGTAACTTAAATTTTGCCTACGCAGACGGAGTAAAAGCTAACAAAATTCTTTTTTAAGCTTAAACTTCTATTTGGACAGGACTTTAAAGATTGTACCGTAATTATTCGGTATATTGTTTTGAACTAGGTCAATTTTTTATTGACCGTTTAAGGAGCGGAGACAAACGTGAACCGTGAAGAAAAACAAGAGTTAGTTTCTGACCTTGGCGGACTTTTTGAAGAGACAGGAATCGTAGTTGTTACTCAATATAAAGGGTTAACAGTTGCTGAGGTTTCTGATCTTAGAGCAAAAGTTCGTGAAGCAGGTGCTGGCTTCCGTGTAACTAAAAACAGGCTTACACGTCTCGCCCTTGCAGGTACAAAATTTGAGTCTCTGTCAGATTTGTTTACAGGCCCAACTGCGATCGCTTATTCAAATGATCCTGTTGCCGCCGCAAAAGCAGCTGTAGAATTCTCAAAGAAAAATGAAAAACTCATTATTATTGGCGCTTCAATGGGAGCTGAAGTATTGAATGTTGAGAGTGTTAAAACTCTTGCAACACTTCCTTCTCTCGACGAATTGCGTGCAAAAATCGTGGGTATTATTCAAACACCTGCAACAAGAATTGCAGCAGTTACACAAGCTCCAGCGGGTCAACTCGCAAGAGTATTTGGTGCTTATGCAAGGAAGGACGAGGCAGCGTAATTGTTTTATTACACTGTAAATTAAATTAGTCGTACTCATAGTGAGTACAGAAGTTAAGTAAATATATTGGAGATACGAATATGGCTGATCTTGCCAAATTAGTTGAAGAACTTTCACAATTGACAGTTATGGAAGCTGCTGAGCTTTCAAAGAAACTCGAAGAAGCATGGGGCGTTTCTGCTGCTGCTCCTGTAGCTGTTGCTGCAGTTGCTGGTGGAGCTGCTACTGCTGAAGCTGCTGAAGAAAAAACAGAATTTGATGTTGTTCTTGCAGACGCTGGCGCAAACAAAATTAACGTGATTAAAGAAGTACGTACAATCACAGGTCTTGGCTTGAAAGAAGCTAAAGACTTAGTTGAAGGTGCTCCTAAAACTGTTAAAGAAGGCGCTTCTAAAGAAGAAGCAGAAGAAATGAAAAAGAAACTTGAAGCAGCTGGTGCTAAAGTTGAAGTAAAATAATTTCTTCTTCAGAAATGACTCGGGCTGAAAGCTTTGCGTAAATTAGCGCAAAAAGCTTTCAGCCTTGAGCCGTATTAAGTATTTGTTTATTTATTTTTTTATTTTCTATTGTTTAACAACCCTCTGCGGACGGGATTAGAGAAATTAGGCTCTATAGAATGTCGCAGATTTCTTACCTCAAAAAAAGGAGCTATAATGGCTAAGTCTTATACGGAAAAGAAGCGTGTAAGGAAGAGCTTCGGACGCATTAGGGAAGTGGCACCTATGCCAAACCTTATTGAAGTTCAGAAGAAATCTTACGATAATTTCCTTCAAGTTGGTGTTCATGCTGAAAGCAGAACTTTAAGTGGCTTGCAAGAAGTATTTAAATCAGTATTTCCAATTAAAGATTTCTCTGGTCAGGGAGAATTGGAATACGTTAAATACGAATTCGACGAACCTAAATATGATGTAGATGAATCAATCCAAAGAGGTGTTACTTTTGCTGCTCCTCTTCGTGTTACACTTCGTTTGCTTGTATGGGATATCGATGAAGAAACTGGCGCTCGTTCAGTTCGCGATATTAAAGAGCAAGAAGTTTATATGGGTGATATTCCACTCATGACAGACAAAGGTACCTTTATTGTTAATGGTACTGAGCGTGTAATCGTGTCACAGATGCACCGTTCACCAGGTGTGTTCTTCGATCACGATAAAGGTAAAAATGCAACATCAGGTAAATATTTATTTGCTGCTCGTATTATTCCTTACCGCGGTTCATGGTTGGACTTTGAATTTGATGCAAAAGATATTCTTCATGCTCGTATTGACCGCAGAAGAAAAATTCCTGTATCATCACTTCTTTATGCATTGGACACACCTGAAACTGTTGTAAAAAGAGCTAAAGCTACAAAAGTTGGCAAATTATTAGATCCAACAGAAGCTAAAGGCTATACAAAAGAAGAGTTGCTTGCTTACTTCTATAACAAAGTAACATTCAAGTTCTCTAAGAAAATGTGGAAAACAGAATTTAATCCTGCTCACTATCAAGGATTAAAACTTCGTTATGACCTCGTAGATGCTACAACTGGTGATGTATTGCTTGAAGCAGGTAAGAAATTTACTGCACGCCAAGGTAAAAAATTCATCGAAGATGGTATTAAAGAAGTCAAAATTTCTAAAGAAGAATTGATTGGTAAATTCGTTGCTAATAGCATCATTGATGAAACAAGCGGCGAAGTATTAATTGAAGCTGGTGATGAAATCACAGAAGGTCATGTTGATTTGTTTACATCAACAGGCATTAAAGAGCTCAACATTCTCTTTATTGATGATGTTAACGTTGGTCCATTTATTAGAAACACATTTGCTTCTGATAAAAACACAACTCGCGAAGAGGCATTAATCGATATTTATCGTGTAATGCGTCCTGGTGAACCACCTACCTTAGAAGCTGCGGATCAATTGTTCCAAAGCTTGTTCTTTGATGTTGATAAATATGATTTATCATCAGTTGGTCGTGTGAAAATGAATTTAAGACTCAATATTTCTGCATCTGATGCTCCAGATGATTTGAGAATTTTGAGAACTGAAGACATTATGTTAATCGTTAAAACATTAGCTGAGTTGAAAGACGGCAAAGGTGAAGTTGATGATATCGACCACTTGGGTAACCGTCGTGTTCGTTCAGTTGGTGAGTTGATGGAAAACCAATATCGTGTTGGTTTGCTCCGCATGGAAAGAGCTATCAGAGAGCGTATGAGCTCAGTTGATATCGATTCTATCATGCCTCATGACTTGATTAACGCTAAACCAGCAGCTGCTGCTGTTAGAGAATTCTTTGGTTCATCACAATTGTCACAATTTATGGATCAAAACAATCCTTTGGCAGAAATTACACATAAACGTCGTTTATCAGCTTTAGGACCTGGTGGTCTTACACGTGAACGTGCAGGCTTTGAAGTACGTGACGTTCACCCAACACACTATGGTCGTATTTGTCCGATTGAGACTCCTGAAGGTCCAAATATTGGTCTTATCAACTCACTCGCTACTTATGCTCGTATCAACCGTTATGGTTTCATTGAGAGCCCATATCGTAGAGTTGAAAACGGCAAAGTAACAGATGATGTTGTTTATCTTTCAGCTATGGAAGAAAATCGCTATTCAGTAGCTCAAGCAAACGCTAAATTAGACGCAGAAAACAAATTTGCAGATGATTTGATCAGTTGTCGTAAAGGCGGCGATTATGTAATGCTAACACCTGCTGATATTGATTTTATGGACGTTTCTCCAAAACAAATCGTTTCAGTTGCTGCATCACTTATTCCGTTCTTAGAAAACGACGATGCTAACCGTGCTTTGATGGGTTCAAACATGCAACGCCAAGCTGTACCATTGCTTCGTTCAGAAGCTCCTTTGGTTGGTACAGGTATGGAAAAAGCTGTTGCTGCCGATTCTGGTGCTGCTGTAGTTTCTAAAACTAATGGTGTAATTCAACAAGTTGATGGTAACCGTATTGTGGTTCGTTCAACAGATGAAGGTTCTTCAACAGGAACTGGTGTTGAAATCTATAACTTGAACAAATACGTTCGTTCAAACCAAAGCACATGTATTAACCAAAAGCCACTTGTTAATGTTGGTGATGAAGTTAAAATTGGCGATATTATTGCTGATGGTCCATGTACAGATATGGGTGAACTCGCTTTGGGTCGCAACGTATTAGTAGCATTTATGCCATGGAATGGTTATAACTACGAAGATTCAATCTTGATTTCAGAGCGTATCTCACGTGACGACGTTTATACTTCAATTCACATTGAAGAATTCGAAGTTATGGCTCGTGATACTAAGCTCGGCCAAGAAGATATTACACGTGATATTCCAAATGTTGGTGAGGAAGCCCTCAAAAACTTGGATGAAGCTGGTATTATTTATGTTGGTGCTGAAGTTAAAGCTGGTGATATCTTAGTTGGTAAAGTTACTCCTAAAGGTGAATCTCCAATGACACCAGAAGAGAAACTCTTAAGAGCTATCTTTGGTGAAAAAGCAGCTGATGTTAGAGATACATCACTTCGCGTTCCTCCTGGAGCTCATGGTACTATTGTTGATGTTCGCGTATTCTCACGTCGTGGCGTAGAGAAAGACGAACGTGCTTTAGCTATTGAGAAATCAGAAATCGAACGCTTAGCTAAAGACCGTGATGATGAAAAATTAATCTTACAAAAGAGCTTTAATGTTCGTGTTAAGAGCTTCATCATGGGTCAAAAAGTTGTATCTGCTGATGGTCTTGCTAAAGGCGAAACTATCACAGATGAAAGCATCGAAAAAGTTGCTCCAGGCTTATGGCGTAAGATTGTAGTTGAAAACGAAGACGTAATGGCAAAAGTTGAAGACTTGTGCAAAGCTTTTGATGAACGTATCGAAAAACTACAAGCTCGTTTTGAAAGCAAGGTAGAAAAAGTACAACGCGGTGACGAAATGCTTCCAGGCGTTTTGAAAATGGTTAAAGTATTTATCGCTGTTAAGCGTAAATTACAACCTGGTGATAAAATGGCTGGTCGTCACGGTAACAAGGGTGTTATTTCTCGCGTATTACCGCTTGAAGATATGCCTTATATGGAAGATGGTACATCTGTTGATATCGTGCTTAACCCACTCGGCGTGCCTTCACGTATGAACGTGGGACAGATTCTCGAAACTCACCTTGGATGGGCTTGTCATGAGCTTGGTAAAAGAGTTGAGAATATGATGGAATCTGTAAAAGATAACAAAGCATCAACAGATGATCTTAAAGCAACATTGAAAGATATCTATGGTGACAGCATTTATGCTGAAGCTGTAGCTGATCTTGGTGATGAAGAGCTTTATGAATTAGCTGGAAATCTTTCAAATGGTATTCCTATCGCAACTCCAGTATTCGACGGAGCTAGAGAATCAGATATCAACGCTATGCTTGATAAAGCTGGTCTTCCAACTTCTGGCCAAACAACATTGTTTGATGGTAGAACTGGTGAAGCATTTGATAGAAAAGTTACCGTTGGTTACATCTATATGTTAAAACTCCACCACTTAGTTGATGAGAAATTGCACGCACGTTCTGTTGGTCCTTACTCACTTGTAACCCAACAACCTCTCGGCGGTAAAGCTCAGTTCGGTGGACAGAGATTCGGTGAAATGGAAGTATGGGCACTCGAAGCTTATGGTGCTGCTTATACTCTTCAAGAAATTTTGACTGTTAAGTCAGATGACGTATCTGGTCGTACGAAGGTTTACGAATCAATCGTACGTGGCGAAAGCGACTTTGAAACTGGTATCCCAGAATCATTTAACGTTTTGGTTAAAGAAATGCGTTCTCTCTGCTTAAATGTTGAATTAGGCGAAAGCGAATAGCTGTTTCAAGCTTAAGGAGAGGTTATCTCCTCTCCTTAAAGCTAACTAAGGTGGTAATATTAATTTTTGGGGTATTAAACCCCCGATAATAGAAAAGAGGCAAAAATCATGAACGAATTGATGAAAGTTTTTGGTCAACAACAGGGTGTAACTCAGAATTTCGACCAAATTAAAATCTCAATCGCGTCACCTGAACAAATACGTTCATGGTCTTATGGTGAAATTAAAAAACCTGAGACAATCAACTATCGTACGTTCAAACCAGAAAGAGATGGTCTTTTCTGCGCTCGTATCTTTGGTCCAGTAAAAGACTATGAATGTTTGTGCGGTAAGTACAAAAGAATGAAATATCGCGGTATTGTCTGCGAAAAATGTGGTGTTGAAGTAACTTTGTCAAAAGTTAGACGTGACCGTATGGGACACATCGAATTGGCAGCCCCAGTTGCTCATATTTGGTTCTTGAAATCACTTCCAAGCCGTATTGGTTTGTTAGTTGACATCACACTCAAAAACTTAGAAAAAGTTCTTTATTTTGAGAGCTACATTGTTATTGAGCCAGGTTTAACACCGCTTAAAGTAAATGAGCTTTTGACTGAAGAACAATATCAGACAGCTGTTGAAGAATATGGCGAAGATTCTTTCCGCGTTGGCATCGGTGCTGAAGCAGTTAAAGAAATCCTTTCTTCAATCGATTTGGCTGAAGAAAAGAAAAAAGTTAAAGTTGAGCTTAAAGAATCTTCATCAGAAGCTAAGCGTAAAAAATTAGTAAAACGCTTAAAACTTATTGAAGCATTCTTAGAATCAGAAGCTAAACCAGAATGGATGATTTTGGACGTTGTTCCTGTTATTCCTCCTGAGTTACGTCCATTGGTACCATTGGATGGTGGTCGTTTTGCTACTTCTGACCTCAATGACTTATATCGTAGAGTTATCAACCGTAACAACCGTTTGAAGAGACTTTTAGAGTTGCGCGCTCCAGAAATTATCGTGCGTAATGAAAAACGTATGCTTCAAGAATCTGTTGACGCATTGTTTGATAATGGTCGTCGTGGTCGTGCTATTACAGGTGCAAGCCGTCGTCCATTGAAATCACTTTCTGACATGCTTAAAGGTAAGCAAGGTCGTTTCCGTCAAAACTTGTTAGGTAAACGCGTTGACTATTCAGGTCGTTCAGTTATTACTGTTGGTCCAGAGCTTAAATTACACCAATGTGGTCTTCCTAAGAAGATGGCTCTTGAATTGTTCAAACCATTTGTTTATGCAAAATTAGAGCTTTACGGACACGCAACTACTATTAAAGCTGCTAAGCGTATGGTAGAAAAAGAGCGTCCAGAGGTTTGGGACATCCTAGAAGAAGTTATTAGAGAGCATCCAGTTATGTTAAACCGTGCTCCTACACTTCACAGACTTGGTATTCAAGCATTTGAACCTACTTTGATTGAAGGTAAAGCTATTCAATTGCACCCATTAGTATGTACAGCGTTTAATGCTGACTTCGACGGTGACCAAATGGCTGTTCACGTTCCATTGTCATTAGAAGCTCAATTAGAAGCTCGTGTATTGATGATGTCTACAAACAACATTCTATCACCTGCTAATGGTAAGCCAATTATCGTGCCTACACAGGATATCGTTCTTGGTCTTTACTACCTCTCAATGGAGAGAGAAGGGCTTAAGGGTGAAGGTATGGCATTTATGGATACTGCAGAAGTATTACAAGCTTTGAATGAAAAAGCTGTTGAACTTCAAGCAAAAATCAAATGTCGTATGGCTGTTACAGGCGAAGATGGTGTTTATGCTACTAGATTAGTAGAAACAACTCCAGGACGTATTCAGATTGCTGAAGTTCTTCCTAAGAACCCAAATGTACCATTCTCATTGGTAAACCGTTTGCTTCGTAAGAAAGAAGTATCTGATATCATTGACGTTGTATATCGTCACTGCGGACAAAAAGAAACTGTTATCTTTGTTGACCGTATCATGGGTATCGGATTCGGACAAGCTTGTCGTGCAGGTATTTCATTTGGTAAAGACGATCTTATCATTCCTGCAACTAAGCTTCCTTTGATTTCTCAAACAGAAGATCAAGTTAAAGAGTTTGAAAAACAATATCAAAATGGTTTGATCACACGCGGTGAGAAATACAATAAGGTTGTTGATGCTTGGTCTGCATGTACAGATAGAGTTGCTGACGAAATGATGAAAGAAATTTCAAAAGTTCGTGAAGGTGAGCAAATTAACTCAGTTTATATGATGGCTCACTCTGGTGCTCGTGGTTCTGCAGCTCAAATGAAACAGCTTGCTGGTATGCGTGGTTTGATGGCTAAGCCTTCTGGCGAAATCATTGAAACACCTATTATCGCTAACTTTAAAGAGGGCTTGACTGTGTTGGAATACTTCAACTCAACTCACGGTGCTCGTAAAGGTTTGGCTGATACTGCTCTTAAAACTGCTAACTCTGGTTACCTCACACGTCGTTTGGTTGACGTTGCACAAGATGCAATTATCACTGAAACAGATTGTGGAACAGAACAAGGTATTACAGTTCGTTCAGTGGTTGAAGGTGGTAACGTTGTTGTTTCAATTGGTGAAAGAGTATTGGGTAGAACTGCTCAAGAAGATATCATTGATGCTGAAACAGGCAAAGTTTTGGTTACTCGCGGTAAGCTTATTGATGAGCAAGATGTTGAGAAAATCGAAAATGCTGGCATTGAGCAAGTTCATATTCGTTCAGTTCTCACATGTGAAAGCAAAAACGGTCTTTGTGCTGCTTGTTATGGTCGTGACCTTGCACGTGGTACAGCTGCAAACGTTGGCGAAGCTGTTGGTGTTGTTGCTGCTCAATCAATTGGTGAGCCTGGTACTCAGCTTACAATGCGTACTTTCCACATCGGTGGTGCTGCTCAAGGTGGTACCGAACGTTCAATGGAAGAAGCAACATACGATGGTACAATTAATATCGATTTGATGAATACAATTCAGGATTCAAATGGTGTTACTATTGTTATGAGCCGTAACGCTGAGATTATCATTGCTGATAAAACTGGCCGTGAAAAAGCTCGTCACAGAGTTCCTTACGGTGCTAAACTCTTCGTTACTAACGGTAAATCAGTAAGCAAAGGCGATAAGCTCGCTGAATGGGATCCATATAACATTCCAGTGATTACAGAAAAAGAAGGTGTTATTAATTTTGTTGACCTCATCGATGGTATAACCATGAGAGAATCAATGGATGAAACAACAGGTATTTCTTCTAAAGAAGTTATCGATTGGAAATCACAAACTAAGACTTCTAACTTGAAACCACGTTTAACATTACGTGACGAAAATGGTGAAGTTGTTAAGTTTGACAATGGTATTGAGGCTCGTTACTTCATGTCACCAGGTGCTGTGCTTTCAGTTGAACCAGGTACAAAAGTTAAAATCGGTGATGTTATTGCTAGGGTTGCTAGAGAAACTTCTAAGACTCGTGATATTACAGGTGGTCTTCCACGTGTGGCTGAGTTGTTTGAAGCTAGACGTCCTAAAGATCAAACTATTATTTCTGATCTTGATGGTCGTGTTGAATTCTCAAGCGATTACAAAGCAAAACGCCGTATTTTGGTTGTTCCTGAAGAAGGTGAACCAGCAGAATACCTAATTCCAAAGGGCAAACATATTGCTGTTCAAGAAGGCGATATGGTTAGAAAAGGTGACCCATTGGTAGAAGGTACTCCTGTTCCTCACGATATCTTGAGAGTTCAAGGTGTAGAGAAATTGGCTGAATACTTGATTAAAGAAATTCAAGATGTTTATAGACTTCAAGGTGTGAAGATTAATGATAAACATATTGAGGTTATTACAAGTCAAATGCTTAAGAAAGTTGAGATTACTGCTACTGGTGACACAACATTCATGGTTGGCGAACAAGTAACTAAAGCTGAATTTGAAGCTGAAAATTACAAAGCCGAAGTTGATGGTGGTCGTCCTGCAGAAGCTGAGCCTATCTTGCTTGGTATTACAAAAGCCAGCTTGCAAACAAGCTCATTTATCTCTGCTGCTTCATTCCAAGAGACAACAAGAGTATTAACTGAAGCTGCTACAGCAGGTAAAGTTGATAACCTTATCGGTCTTAAAGAAAACGTGATTGTTGGTAGATTGGTTCCTGCTGGAACTGGATCTGTGATGAGACGTCTTCGTAAAGTTGCTGCCGAAAATGATAAAGAAATTGAGGCAATGCAAGATAACGATCAGATTGAAACATCAATCACAGGTGAAAGCGCTTAATTTTTAAGCAAAAGAATAAAAAGGCAGTTCCGATGGATTCGGGGCTGCCTTTTTTTATGTTAGTATATGCTTATTGCATAGGTTTATGGTTATGTTAGCTGTTTTATGAATGGTAAAATCTGCCACAAAGACCATTTTTATGAGCAAAAACTCAATAAATATAAAATTTTTAGGTAATTTTTTAGATTCAGCACTTGACGTAAGAGGGGAGTGAATCTAGTATGCACCATCACTTTTAGATATGCGAGAAGTGTATTTTTGCATATTTTAAATTTGGATATTTAGAGTTGCACGGTCGGAGACCGAGAGAAATCCTTGAATTCATGCTGGATTCACATTGAAAAAGGGATTCTTGAGTTTAGGAACGTAAGGCATTTTTTAACATAGAAGGAAATATAGTATGCCAACGATAAATCAGTTAATCCGCAAACCGAGATCACCACTTAGTGGCCACAACAAAGTGCCTGCTATGCAAGGTTGTCCTCAGAAGCGCGGTGTTTGTACACGTGTTTACACCACAACACCAAAGAAACCGAACTCGGCTCTTCGTAAGGTGGCACGTGTCCGTTTAACAAATTCATTTGAAGTAACCAGTTATATTCCTGGTGAGGGACATAACTTGCAAGAACACTCAGTTGTTATGATCAGAGGCGGTCGTGTAAAAGACTTGCCTGGTGTTCGTTACCACATCATTCGCGGTACGCTCGATACACAAGGTATTGCTAAGCGTAGACAGCGTCGTTCAAAATATGGCGCAAAACGCCCTAAATAAGGAATATAGATAAATGTCACGTCGTCACAAAGCTGAAAAACGCGATGTATTACCTGATGCAAAATATGGCGATAAGGTAATCACAAAATTCATGAATAGTCTTATGCTTGATGGTAGAAAAGCTACTGCAGAAGCTATCGTATATGGTGCATTAGAAAGCATAGCTAAAAAAACTAAGGAAGAACCTCTTAAGCTCTTCCATGAAGCTCTTGATAATGTAAAACCAGTTGTAGAGGTTCGTTCACGCCGTGTTGGTGGTGCAACTTACCAAGTTCCTGTTGAAGTTAGAACTGAACGTAGACAAGCTCTTGCAATTCGTTGGTTAGTTGCAGGTGCTAGAGGTCGTTCAGAACACAACATGACAGACCGTTTAGCCGGTGAACTTTTAGATGCTGCTTCAAACAAAGGTAGCGCAGTTAAGAAACGTGAAGATACCCATCGTATGGCTGAAGCTAACAAAGCTTTTGCTCACTATCGTTGGTAATTTTTATAGATACGGAAAGAAAAAAAATGGCACGCAGTACCGAACTAAATCGTTATCGTAATATTGGTATCATGGCACATATTGATGCTGGTAAAACTACGACAACTGAAAGAATTTTGTATTATACTGGTCGTTCTCACAAAATTGGTGAGGTTCACGACGGTAATGCAACTATGGACTGGATGGAACAAGAGCAAGAAAGAGGTATTACAATTACTTCTGCTGCTACTACAACCTTCTGGAAAGACCACAGAATTAACATCATCGACACCCCAGGTCACGTTGACTTCACAATCGAAGTTGAGCGTTCTTTGCGTGTTCTTGACGGTGCTGTAGCTGTTTTTGACTCAGTAGCAGGTGTTGAGCCTCAGTCAGAAACTGTATGGCGTCAAGCTGATAAATATAAAGTTCCACGTATTTGTTTCTGTAACAAAATGGATAGAATGGGTGCTAACTACTACCGTTGTCTTGATATGATCAAAGACAGATTGGGTGCAGTTGCTCTTCCTATTCAACTTCCAATCGGTTCAGAAGCTGAATTTGCAGGCGTTGTTGATTTGATCGAAATGAGAGCAATCGTTTGGAAAGATGAAAATCTTGGAGCTGAATTCGAATACACAGATATTCCTGCTGATCTTAAAGATAAAGCAGAAGAATATCATGCTCAAATGATCGAAATTGCTGTTGAAGCAGACGATCAAGCAATGGAAGATTACTTAGAAGGTAAAGAAATCTCAATTGAAACTTTGAAAAAATGTATCCGTAAAGGTACTATTGCAATGCAATTTGTTCCTATTCTTTGCGGTACAGCTTTCAAAAACAAAGGTGTTCAACCTATGTTAGATGCTGTTGTTGATTATTTGCCATCACCATTAGACGTTCCAGCTGTTGTTGGTCACGTTCTTGGTAAAGAAGAAGAAACAGTTATTCGTAAATCAGACGACTCAGAGCCTTTATCTGCTCTCGCATTTAAGATTATGAATGACCCATTCGTTGGTTCTTTAACATTCGTACGTATTTATTCTGGTACAATGGTTAGTGGTTCTTATGTTCTTAACTCAGTTAAAGACAAAAAAGAACGCGTTGGTCGTATGCTTTTAATGCATGCTAACCGTCGTGAAGAAATCAAAGAAGCATGTGCAGGTGATATCGTTGCTGTTGTTGGTTTGAAAGAAACAACAACTGGTGAAACATTGTGTGATACAATTAAGCCTGTTATCTTAGAAAAAATGGAATTCCCAAATCCAGTTATTGAAGTTGCAGTTGAACCAAAAACTAAAGCTGATATGGAAAAAATGGGTATTGCTCTTTCAAGACTCGCAATGGAGGATCCTTCATTCAGAGTTGCTTCAGATCAAGAAACAGGACAAACAATCATTAAAGGTATGGGCGAACTCCACCTTGAAATTATTGTTGACCGTATGAAACGTGAATTCAAAGTTGAAGCTAATGTTGGTGCTCCACAAGTTGCTTATAGAGAAACAATTTCTTCAACATGCGAAATTGACTATACCCACAAGAAACAATCTGGTGGTGCTGGTCAGTTTGCTAGAATTAAAGTTCGTTTTGAACCTATCGAAACAGACAAACAATTCGAATTTGCAAACACCGTTGTTGGTGGTAATGTTCCTAAAGAATATATCCCAGGTGTTGAAAAAGGTTTATCTACCGCTGTAGAATCAGGCGTAATCGCTGGTTTCCCATGTACAGGTATTAAATGTACTTTGTTTGATGGTGCATACCACGATGTTGACTCAAGCGTTATGGCTTTCGAAATTGCTGCTCGTGCTGCATTTAAGGAAGGTATGATTAAAGCTCAACCTAAGCTTCTTGAGCCTGTTATGAAGGTAGAAGTAGTAACTCCTGAAGAATATATGGGAGATGTTATCGGCGATTTAAACTCTCGTCGTGGACAAGTAAACGGAATGGATCAGCGTGGAAATGCTCGTGTAGTTGATGCGCAGGTTCCTCTTGCTAACATGTTTGGTTACGTTAATAACTTGCGTTCACTCTCACAAGGACGTGCGCAATATACTATGCAATTCAGTCACTATTCTGAAGTGCCTAGAGATGTAGCTGATGGCATTAAAGCAAAAATGGCTGGTTAATTTTAATTATTAAATATGGAGAAGGCATAAAATGGCCAAGGAAAAGTTTGAACGTAATAAGCCACACTGTAACATTGGAACTATTGGTCACGTTGACCATGGTAAAACCTCATTGACAGCGGCAATTACGAAAGTATTAGCAGAGACAGGTGGAGCATCATTCACAGCATATGA
>QKFK01000121.1 GCA_003252195.1 Rhodospirillales bacterium | reverse complement strand
GCCAAAGTTGCAGAATTTGTTAAAAAATATGATCTGCCCGCCGTTCATGTTGAAAAAAATGGAATTGGCAGGTTTCTCCCTGGGATTTTGCGACAAGAATTAGCCAAGGCTGGAATATCTTGTGCGGTGATTGAAGAAACATCTCGTCAAGCCAAGGATATGCGGATTATTGAAGCCTTTGACGCGATATTAGCCAATAGAGCCTTAAAGGTAAGTCAAGCTATTACATCGTCACCATTTGTTGTGCAAATGAGGGAGTGGCAAGTGGGAGGCAATTCTAAAGATGATGCAATTGATGCCGTAGCTGGTTGCATATTATCTGAGCCTGTGCGCCTAATTAGGAGTGCAGATAATACGTTTCGTAAAGATTGGCGATATGGAGAGAGCTATAAAGTTAATCAAGATTTTTCAGTTTAGGCATGACCGCTCAATAGAGCGGTTTTTTATGGGGATTTTATGAATGGGAGAAATGGATTTTTTATGGTGGGTGAGAATGGTTGAAATACCCATTTTAGCAGCACTCATTCGCTGGATCTGGCGGAATCAGATTTGTTGTGAGGAACAAATAGATGAGGTGCGAAAAAATAGTGAAACTATGGCTGTAGATGGCAGAGAAGCATTAGCTGCTTTTAAGCTAGATGTAGCCAAAAATTATGTTTCAATTTCTTACTTAAAAGATGTGGAAGGGCGGTTAACTAACCATCTTTTGCGAATTGAGAAAAAATTAGATGAAGTAACAATAGGGGATAAAAAATGAATTGTATTACTAATGAGTTTTATTGCGAGGGCGTAAATTGTGCTCCCGTAGATGTTTTGGCGCGCACCTTATATGGTGAAGCAAGAGGAGAAGGTCTTGCTGGGGTGGAGGCGGTTGCTTGTGTGATTATCAACCGCATTAAAAGGTCCTTGGAAAATGAGGGTAAATATTGGTGGGGGAATGACGTTGTAGGTGTGTGCCAAAAGCCTTATCAATTTTCTTGCTGGAATGAGAATGACCCTAATAGAGCCAAACTTTTGATGGTTAATGAAGGTGATAAAACTTTTGCAATGTGTAAAAGGGTGGCTCGCAGGGCAATTTGTGGATATTTAAAAGATGTTACCGATGGTTCAACACATTATCACACTAAGGCTGTGAACCCTAAATGGTCACTTGATAAGGCTCCTGAGGTGGTTATTGGTAACCACCTTTTTTATAAATTATAGGTGTATTTAAGGTGAATTTTGTTTTTTGAGAGGAAGTTGGAGAGATAAAATGATAGCAAGTTTGTTAGCATCAATCGGTTTACCTGTGTTGGTTAAAACAGCTAGTGATGCTTTGAAAAAAATAGATTCAAACGTGGCAAAGAATGCCGCAGAAGCTTTAGATGCGGTGGTTGGTGCAATTAATGAAAATAAAATTACCCCAGAGCAGGTTGCCGAAGCTAATCGTCACACAGAAAAGATGACTGAGCTTGATAATTTGGTTTCATCTGAAACGATTAAACAAGTAAATGAAAGCTTTAGGGCTGAGCTTGTAATAGATGACAAATATGTAAGACGCTGGCGACCTACATTTGGCTATTCGGTGGCAATAGCGTGGCTGGGGACAATGTTTGCAGTTGCTTATTCTATAGTTGTTCAGCCAGATAAAGCTCCAACTATCATTACATCATTGATGAATTTATCATCATTGTGGGGAGTCGCTCTTGGAGTATTAGGCGTTTCAGTAGTAAAAAGGAGCCAAGATAAGGCTGGTTGCAAACAATCATTATTGTTATCTAAAGATTGATAACATATATGTAACAAAACGTTAGATTGTGCTTTTTATATTGCAAGATTTGTGCTTAAATGCCATAAGCACAGGGGGTGTATTACAATGTGATTTAAATCACATTTGTAACGAGGGTTATTTCTTGACGTTATATAATAAAAACGCATAATCTAGCATTTGTTGTTTGGGAGTAAATTAAAATGGCTGGAACTAATTTAGTTGCTGGTATCTTAGGTAAGATTAGCAAGGATCCTTATAAAATTATAGGGCCTTTTATTAATGGTTGTTCTCCAGAGACTATCAGAAGATTTCAACTAATGATGCTTGCAGATGGCGTCTTTGAGCCTCGCCGTAAAAGGCGCGGAGATGACTCTGTTTTAGGGATTAAACTATGGAATAAAAAATTTCCTAATCCTATCGGTGTGGCCGCTGGTTATGATGTTAACGTTCAAGCAATAGATGCATTAATGGAATTAGGTTATGGCTTTGGTGAAGTTGGAACCATGACATATGAAAAAGATACTATTCCAAGGAAAATAATTAAGCTTAAAGCAGATCAGGCCTTTATAGATCAATCTATAGGTTATAATAATCTTGGCTCTGGTGAACTAGTTCAAAGATTGGTTGAAAGAAGAGGCCATAAAGGTATAGTCGGTGTAAGCATTGGTGAAAACACTAACTATGCAGAAAAAGAAGAAGATGTTCGTAATCGTGTTGACCCTATTGAGCAATATAAAAATTTAGTGAGAGTTGTTGCTCCATATGCAGATTATGTAACAGTCAATATCTCATCTCCTAATATGATGGGTACCGCAGAATATGAAACAGAGATGGGTTTTGATAAACTTGTTCGCAATCTGAAAGATGCATTGCAAAAATCCGCTCCTATTAATACCCCCCAACTTCTGTTTAAGATTAGAACGGACATAAGTGACTTAACCAAAGAAGTAATTGCTAAAATTGCAATAAAAGAGCAAGTTGATGGATTAATTATAGGTGGTACATCAAAAAGAAGACCAGAAGAACTTAAATCTTCGGTTGCTTATAAAGAAACAGGTGGTTTATCTGGTAAGCCTATTTTTGATTCTAGCACGTTTTTACTAAAAGAAATGTATTACTATACTCAAGGGCAAATTCCACTAATTGGAGTTGGTGGGGTGTTTACAGGTAAAGATGCTTATATTAAAATCCGCTCAGGGGCATCTCTTGTGCAGTTGCATACAGCTCTTATGTATAAAGGGCCGAAAGTTGTTGAAGAAATTAAAACAGATTTAGCAAAAAGATTAAAAGCAGATGGATTTAAATCTGCAGCACAAGCTGTTGGCGTTGACTTAAGGTAAATAAAGCTACATGAAAAAAATTAAAGGAATATCTGAATTAATAACAGAAATTGATGCTGTAATAGTAGATTTCTGGGGTGTTCTTTTTGAGCAAAATAGCTTAAGGGAAGAGGCTATTGACGCTCTTTATAACTTAAAATCAGCAAACAAAAAAATATATTTGCTCTCTAACTCACCAAGAAGAGCTCATGAAATGTTATCTTT
The DNA here is from genome assembly GCA_003252195.1 of Rhodospirillales bacterium. GTDB lineage: Bacteria > Pseudomonadota > Alphaproteobacteria > QKFK01 > SZUA-500 > SZUA-500. The sequence goes on along the minus strand of QKFK01000121.1, from coordinate 19,482 downwards.
TTTGCATTCTATTGGGATTGAAAAGGGAACATTTGATGGGGTGCTAACATCTGGTGAGATAGCTTATAATGATCTAGAAAAAAGGGAAGATCCTTTTATACAAAGGTTAGGTAATAAGTATTTTTATATTGGTGGCAAAATGTGCCAAAGAATGCTTGATGATATTGGTTATAAAAGAATCCTTGATTTAGCAGAGGCAGATTTTTTGTTTAATACAGGTGTTTATTTTGATGACGATGCTATAGATGTTTATGAGCCATTATTAAATTTTGCAGTTAAGCATGATGTTCCCATGATTTGCTCAAATTCAGATAGAGTTATACCAAGAGGTAATATTAATAACATTGGTCCTGGTGAGATAGCTATGCGTTATCAAAATCTTGGTGGTAGAGTTAAGTTTTACGGAAAACCCCAAGAGAATGTATTTAAATATTGTCTAGAAGCTGTGCCTTTTATTGAAAAAGAACGCGTGCTGATGATAGGCGATAGTTTTGATACCGATATAATTGGTGCAAAGCAGACAGGTGTTAAGAGCCTGCTGTCAGCTGGTGGAACGCACAAAACAGAGATTGACTTTGTAAGTGAAGATAAGTTCAATTCGTCAATAAGTGAACTGGCTAGATTTTATGGCTTGTACCCAGATTATGTGATTGAATCACTTCGCTGGTAATTTTGCTTCATTTTTAATATATCTGAATAATAAAGGTAGCATCGCACTAATTAACCACACCCTTATTAAATGGTGGGTTGAAACAAAGGCAATATCAATGCCTAATGACATGCTAACTAAGCACATTGCGGTAGCCCCACCTGGAGAAAATGCTAAAACTAAAGCAGGAAAAGAGACGTTTATAATTTTTGATATTATAAAGGCAAATGCTGTCCCAATAATTAGCATAATGGTCGAAGATCCTAATGCAATGCCAATTGTTTTGATAAATTTATTAAAGCCAACTCCTTTGAAACGACAACCGATTGCTGAACCTGTAATTAGTTGAGCTGCTCCAATTATAAATGAAGGTACTTCTGCGTTGCTGATGCCTGTTACGTGAAACAGGGCACTGCAAATAAGAGGGCCAGTCATTAACGCCGCAGGTAAATTTACTCTTTTTGCTATATAATATCCTGCAATGGCAGATGTTAATAATACTCCTATATCGGTTATGGAAAGAGCGTTTGAGGCGATGTGACCTACATGCTCGGCTGGTACATAACCACCAGTTAGGCGAAAAATAAAAGGAACAGTAACTACTACTAGTAAGACTCTTAAAGAGTGGATAAGCGCAATGGTTTCTTCTTTGCCACCCATAGATGAGCCCATAAATATCATTAAATTTAGTGCTCCTGGGGCGGCAGAAAAGAATGCTGTTATGGCATCCATCTTGGCAACTTTTTGGAAATATTTCATTGTTACGCCAACAATAACAAAAACAAATAACCCTAGGGACAATAGGCTAGGGAGCCATTGATAAGCTTGCTGTAGTATTTCTGGTTTAAATGAACATCCTAGGAAAACACCAAGAATTATGTTCATTGCTCTATCAAGTTTGCGGGGAATATATAATTTTAGCCCTAAGAGTGATAAAGGTATAGTGGCAATTATGGAACCTAGCATCCATGGTAATGGCAATTCTATATAAGTAAATATTTTGCCACCAATAACACCTATCAGAATGGTGGCTAGAAATAATCCAGTGTTTTTTATATGTGTGCTCATCATGGTAAAAACTGTTCGCTTATTATGCGCTCTTCAAGATTGTGTTCTGGGTCAAATAATAATGGCAGAGATATGCTTCTATCCTCGGTGATTTTAACAGATTTTATATCTCTAACTTCTGTGTGATCTGCAACTGCACTTACGGGGCGCTTGCTTTCGTTGTTTATTATGAACTCAATTTCAGATGTGTGTGGCAATATAGCTCCTGTCCATCTGCGAGGCCTAAATGGACTGATTGGTGTGAGGGCAAGGAGTTTCGATTCTAATGGTAATATAGGCCCATGAGCAGATAAATTATATGCAGTGCTTCCAGCAGGTGTTGCGACCATAATGCCGTCGCAAACTAAACTTTCCATGCGGATTTTTCCATCAATTGCAATTGATATGTTGGCAACTTGTCTGGTTTGTCTTAGTAATGATACCTCGTTAACAGCAAGGCCTTCGGTCGTTCTTCCGTGGCAATCTGTAGCAATCATTTTTAAAGGGTGTAAAACCACTTTTTGGGCATTGGAAAGCTTTTCAAATAAATCTCCTTGCTCAAAATGATTTAATAGAAATCCAACTGTTCCGCGGTTTATACCATATATAGGGATATTATGTTTAAAATGCTTATGTAATGTTTCTAGCATAAAACCATCACCCCCGAGGGCGATAATTACATCTGCATCATTAATAGGATAATTTTTATATTGCTCACTCAATACATTGAGTGTTTTTTGCGCTTCTGGTGTGTTAGAGGCAACAAAACATATTTTTTTATATTCCATTAAAAGAATCCATAAACAGTTGAAAAAACATAATTAAACATATATTCTATTCATACAAGAATTAACCATAACTATAATGGCAGGAAAATGAAAATAATAAAGATAGTTTTTGTACTTTTTATCGCTTTTGGTGGTTTTTTTATAAGTGATGCATCTGCATTAGAGGGCACTAACCAAGATGCTCCTGCTCCAATTGTTGCTCCAGATAATGCTGTTCCTGCTGAACTTAAGTTTAAAGAAAATGTTGATGAGGCAGAGCTTACTAAGTTTATGGAAGTGTGGCCTCGTTTTATGAAATGGGCTTATGAAAATGATGATCCAATTGTAAGGGTTGATAATGCCTTTTCAGAAGATGCAGGAGCTGATTATAGTACTGGGCTTGTTAGATGGCTTTCAGAAAATGGTATGCAGGTTGATAGATTTTTCTATATTGAAAATAGAGCAAAAAAAATTATCCATTCTTTGGAAACCTATGATAAAGCGCTAAAAGCAGAAAAATTAATTTTGCAAATGGGAAACCAAACTCTTACTGCGGATAGAATAACAGAGTTACAAGAGCAGTATTTTTCATCTATTAAGATTGATGAAAAATTGCTTTTTGAGAAAAATAAACAAATGTTATTAGATATGTTTGCTTCAGGGTATGAGCAACAACAATAGCATTTTTGTTAACTATTTATTATATCGTTAATTCCTATTATATTAGATAGGCAATGATTATGTGATAAATAAATATAGTGAGTAAGGGCTGTGGTTGATAGGATATAGAATATGGCGGGCTATAGTTTAGAAGAACTAAATTTTTTGATTGTTGATGATAACAAGCATATGCGTGCTTTGGTTAAAACTATTCTTTCGACCTTAGGTATTAAGAACATACATGAAGCTGGTGATGGCGCTGATGCTCTTAAAGAGCTAAAAGTTTTTCCTGCTGATATTGTTATTTGTGACTGGAATATGTCTCCTCTTGATGGGATTGACTTTGTAAAGCTAGTGCGTACAGGTAAAGATAGTGCTAACCCATACGTTCCAATAATTATGCTAACAGGACATACTGAGATGCACCGAGTTATCGAGGCTCGTGATGCTGGTGTTAATGAATTTTTAGCCAAACCAATTTCGGCTAAAGGTATTTATTCTCGAATTCGCTCAATTATTGAAAATCCAAGGCCGTTTGTTAAATCTAGAGATTATTTCGGTCCAGATAGGCGCCGTAAACAAGTTCCATTTAATGGAGCAGAAAGACGTAAAACTAAATTGGCAGAAAAAGAGAAAAAAGCTGAAGAAGCAAGTGTAGGTTTGAGCCAAGATGAGGTTAATGCTCTTCTTAGTTAGTTGGGGATCTGTCTGGGGGAATAAAAATAAATATGAGCAGTGATGTAGAAATATTTATGCCTGAATATAGCTTCTTAAATAAAGTTAAGAAGCTGGATAGCGATGTGGATATAGAGAAGCTTCAATCTGCAGAAAGTAAAATTAGTAAAATGTTACCTCAATATTTGCAGTGGGCAAATAACGATATTACTAATTTAAGAAGCCTGCTTGATGAAGGGCTTAAAGATGCAGGGCAAAATCCAGAAATTTTAAAACGTTTATTTACTATTTCGCATGATATGAAGGGGCAAGGCGGTAGCTTTGGCTATTCTCTTATTACTATTATCGGTGGAAGCTTGTGTGAATATGTTAAAAAGCTTGAGCGAATAGATGAAAATAGTTTCAAAATCGCACGCTTGCATGTAAATGCAATGGATCTTATCTTAAAAGAGAGTTTAACAGGAGATGGTGGGCTAAAAGGGCAAGAAATATTGCAACAGATAAAAAAAGCTGTTGCGATGTGAGCCTCTATAATATAGCGTAACACAAGAAATATAAGAATTTAAGAGGTTTTACTTAAATGACAGATAATGACAGTTCAGAAGTTGAAATTATTCCTTCCCCGATAAACTTAAGAGATAAAGTAAAAGAGATTGATGAAGAAGTTAATCTTGCTTTGCTACAAAGAGCAGAGAAAGCTATTAAAGCCATGAGCAACGATTATGTTGACTGGGTTCAAGAAGATATGAAAAAACTTCAAGCTGCTTTTGATAAGGCTAAAAAAGCTAAGGGTGATTCTGAGCTTAAATCAGCTTTTGGTGAGGTTTTTGAGGTTGCTCATGATATGAAGGGACAAGGCGGTAGCTTTGATTATAACCTTATTACAATCATTGGCGATAGTTTGTGCCGTTTTATAGAAAAGAAAAAAGAATATAAACAGGCAGATATCGAAGTTCTTGAGGTTCATGTTAACTCTATTAGACTAGTTATCACCAATGGTATGAAAGGCGATGGCGGGGAAGTTGGCAAAAGAATACTCCAAGGCTTGAATGCGGTTGTGAGTAAAAAGCTTTCATAAAAGGGTTTGTTTTCGCTTTTGGTTGTTAAAACAGGCCTAATCTTCTATAATATTGCAAGTTAAGGATAAAAAAGATGGATAAGATGCAATATATTTATGATTTAAGTGACGAACAAAAAGAAGCTTTTATTAAAGCTCTTGTATATGTTATGTGTGCTGATGGAGCTAAAGAGGAAGAAAAAGCCTTTATAAAGCTAGCAATGGATGTTTATGCTATTAATTCAATATCTTTAGAAGATGTTGTCGCGCCCGCTTCTGTTGAAGAAGTTAAAAAAGCTGCTATGAAAATTAAGAATGAGAAAGCTAGAAGATATTTAGTAAGAGAGATGATTTCTTTAGGTTTTTCTGATGGTGATTTTTCTGAAAATGAAATGGAAATCGTTTTTGATATTGGCGAGAGCCTTGGCGTTTCAGAAGAACGCATTAACGATATGATTGATTGGTCTGTTGCTGGATTAGAGTGGCAGTTAGAAGGTATAGATCTTATCGAAAGAGAAGATGACGATTATTTAGATTTTGAAGATCAAGATGAAGATGAAGATGAATAAGTAAAAGGGAGCTAATTAGCTCCCTTTTTATTGGATAATTACACATTAATTAATCACAAAGACAATTGCTTCTATGCATCTACTCCTTCTTGGTCTTTCTTTTGCTTTGAAGTTTTTGGTTTTTTGCTTTGTTTTTTACACGTAATTTTTAAGCTGTCTTTTGCTTCTGTTATATAAACGCTACCGCCGTTTGTTAAGTTGCCAAATAACAACTCTTCGGCAAGAGGCTTTTTAATGTTCTCTTGTATAACTCTTGCCAATGGTCTTGCGCCATTTTGAGGGTCATACCCCTTATCAGCAAGCCATTTGCGAGCAGCTTCATTTATAGTAATAGTTACGTTTCTATCTGATAGCATTGATTTAAGCTCGTTAACAAACTTGTTTACGACCATGCCAACCACTTCAGGAGGTAGATTCTTAAATGGAATCACAGCATCTAAGCGGTTTCTAAATTCTGGTGAAAACATTTTTTCAATGGCTTCTGTATCTTCACCACTTCTTTCAATTCTGCCAAAACCCATTGGAGGCTTAGCTAAATCTGCAGCTCCAGCATTTGTGGTCATAATTAAAATAACATTGGTGAAATCAACTTCTTTACCATTGTTGTCGGTTAACCTACCATGGTCCATAACTTGTAATAAGATATTGAATAAATCTGGATGAGCTTTTTCAATCTCATCAAGCAATAATACACAGTGAGGGTTTTTATCAACAGCATCGGTTAACAATCCGCCTTGTTCAAACCCAACATATCCTGGAGGTGTGCCGATAAGTCTAGCTACAGAATGTTTTTCCATATATTCAGACATATCAAAACGCTTTAGTTCAATTCCTAAAGTGCGAGATAATTGTAACGCAGCTTCGGTTTTACCTACGCCCGTTGGTCCAGAGAATAGGTAGCATCCCACAGGCTTTTGAGGTTCTCTCAAGCCAGCTCTTGATAATTTTATCGAAGTTGCTAATGCATCTAAGGCGCTATCTTGACCAAATACCTTTGCTTTAAGGTCTTTATCAAGAGAGAATAAAGCTTTTTTATCATCTGAAGAGACGTTCTTTTGAGGGATGCGGGCTATTTTGGCAACAGTGGTTTCTATGTCATCAATAGAAATCTTTTTTTGCTGTTTTTTGTTGATTCTATTATAAGCGCCCACTTCGTCAATAACGTCAATAGCCTTATCTGGAAGCTTACGGTCGTGAATGTATTTGTTAGATAACTGAACCGCAGCTTCAATTGCTTCATTAGAGTATTTAACTTTGTGAAAATCTTCATAATAAGATTTCAACCCTTTTAGAATATCAATAGTTTCTTCTACTGTTGGCTCATATACATCAATTTTTTGGAAACGACGCAATAACGCCCTGTCTTTTTCAAAGTGATTGCGGAATTCTTTATAAGTACAAGAACCCATGCAACGAATTGTTCCAGATGATAATGATGGTTTTAACAAATTAGCGGCGTCCATTGAGCCACCAGTTGTAGAACCAGCACCAATTACGGTGTGGATTTCATCGATAAATAATATTGCATTATCTAAAGCTTCAAACTCAGTAACGATTGCTTTAATTCGTTCTTCAAAGTCACCTCTATATCTGGTTCCAGCTAAAACAGAAGCCATATCTAAAGAATAAACTTTGGCATTTTGCAATACTTCAGGCACATCACCTAAATATATTTTACGGGCTAATCCTTCGGCAATGGCTGTTTTACCAACCCCAGGTTCGCCAACTAACAAAGGATTGTTTTTAGTTCTGCGACATAATACTTGGATTGCTCTTTCAACCTCTTTACCTCTGCCGATTAAAGGGTCAATTTTACCATTCTTAGCTTTTTTAACTAAGTCGATACAAAATTCTTCGATAGCTGTTTTGTTCTGGTTGCGTGAGCTTTCATCGGTTTTTGCGCCACTAATGCGAACAACCTTTTCTTTGTTAGGGCTTTTAGCTCCGCCATGAGAAACATATGTTGTTACATCAAGTTTGGTAACATTGTGGGCAAGCAATGTATATACCGCAAAAGATTCTTTTTCTGAATACATTGCAATTAGCACATGTGCACCAGTTACATCTTCTTTGCCAGATGATTGTACTTGAATTGCGGCTCTTTGAATAACTCTTTGAAATCCAGCAGTTGGGATTGGCTCAGTAGGACCTTCCTTGGTGATAGAAGACAAAGATGTTTCAATAAATTCTATTAACTCACTTTGCATTAGAGCAACATCTGCTCCACAAGCGCTAAGCACTTCTGCGGCTTCATCATTATCTGTCAATGCAAGCAATAAATGCTCTAAAGTGGCATATTCATGATGTTCTTCTTGCGCTAATGTTAAGGCGTAATGTAAAGAACTTTCTAGTTTTTTTGATATCATAGCCTTATTCCTTTTCTATTCTGCACTGCAGGGGGTGCTGGCTTCTTCTAGCTGTATCCATAACCTGCGATGCTTTAGTTTCAGCTACCTCATAAGTGTAGATACCACAAGTCCCAACTCCTAAATTATGAACATCTAGCATTATTTGAGTTGCTTCCTGCCGTGATTTGCCAAAGAACTGCATTAAGACCTGCACTACAAAATCCATTGGGGTAAAATCATCGTTTAGCATTAAAACTTTATACATCGGCGGGCGCTGAGTTTTTGTTCTTTGCTTTGTTTTTACGCCTGATTTTGTGTTTTCTTCGGTATAATCGTTATCTTTACTCATGTTCTTTACATCATTTGTGTATTAAATTGAAAAATTAAAGCCTATAAAAAGTGATAGTGTGTATATAACTACCCCTATCTAAATATAGGTGCTTTTTAATGGGTTAGCAATCTTTTGGCTTAAAACTTATTATAAAAAGACTAAAAATAAGGCTATGTCTGAGGTTTAAAAAAAGAAAATCAGCTCTAGACAAATTGAAAGTAACTTTTTATTATCCATTGTTCGTTTATTATTGGGATAAGAGATTGAGCGAGTGATTCGCTAGTTTTTGCCCAGATATTAAAGAGATAATATGATTTTTGGTCTGATTAACAAAAAGTCTAGAATTGCTGCTTTGGCATTAGTTATGTGCTTCATAACTAACATTGCTATGGCTGTTCCTCCTTCATCTTCTATTATTGTAGATGCTGAGAGCGGACTTGTGTTGTCATCTAAAAACGCAGATGGTTATAACTATCCTGCTTCTCTTACCAAGTTAATGACATTATATATGACATTTGAAGCCTTAGCTTAGAAAAAGGCTGGGTTAATATGGATAAAGAGTTGCCAATATCTCGCAGCGCACAAAATAAAAAACCATCTAGATTAGGGCTTAGAGCAGGGGATACTATTAGGGTTGAAGACGCTATTTATGGCGTGATTACCAAATCAGCCAATGATGCCGCTACAGTTTTAGCCGAGGCCTTGGGTGGAAATGAAAAAGAATTTGCAAAGATGATGACTAAAGTAGCGCATGAGCTTGGAATGGTTCACACTACATTTACTAATGCTTCTGGTCTTCCAGATAAAAATCAAAAAACTACAGCTCGTGACATGGCTATGCTAGGTATGGCTGTTTGGCACCATTTTCCTCAATATTATAAGTTGTTCTCTACCAGAAAGTTTACATATAAAGGGCAGACTTTCTACAATCATAACCGTATGCTTGCATGGTATGATGGTGCAGATGGAATGAAAACAGGATTTATCAATGCATCTGGTTTTAATATTGTTACATCGGCTAAAAGAAACGGCAGAAGGTTAATTGGTGTTGTTATGGGTAAAAATAGCGCTAAAGACCGTGATAGAACTATGGCTGGTTTGCTTGATAATGGTTTTAGAAAGCTTGCGTTGAGCGTTGATAATGTTCCAATGCCAGAGGAAAAGCCTGTTAGTATAACAATGTTAGGCGAGTTTAAAGCAGAAGAAGCCCGCAAGGTTGCTGATGCAAAAGAAAATCATATTGGCAATTGGTCTATTCAAGTTGGAGCCTTTTCTAACTATTCAAGGGCTAGAAACAGAGCTCAAGATATTAAAGATGATTTAGTTAAAGAAATTGGTAATAAAGATATTCAAGTAATGCCATATCAAGTAGCTAATGCGGTGGTTTATCGCTCTAGAATAATGGGAATGGATGAAGATACTGCCCGCCAAGCTTGCTCTATTTTAGATGAAAAAGATACAACTTGTTTGGTTATAGAGCCTCAAAAAGTTTCTAGAAATTCTCTGTTGGCAGAAAGATAAGCTTGTTATAAGCGAGGGCAAATGTTAGCAAATAAAGCGCATATTATCGTTGTTGGAAACGAAAAAGGTGGTACGGGTAAATCTACCATTTCTATGCATTTAATAGTTAATTTGTTAAAAGATGGCTTTAAGGTTGCTTCTATTGATTTAGACGGTCGCCAAGGATCTCTTAGTAAATTTATTCAAAACAGAGCTCGTTATATTGAAAAGCACGATGTGTTTTTACCACTTCCAGAGCATATTTGTGCAATGCCAGCAAACCTAACTTCGGCAGAAGAATGTAGGCAAGATATTGAACAGCTTGAAGCAAAGATAGAAGAGCTATCAAGAGAGTATGATGTGATTGTTATTGATACTCCAGGTAGTTATAATCACTTGTTTTTAGCTGGGCATGAATATGCTGATACTTTGGTGACCCCAATTAATGATAGCTTGGTTGATTTAGATGTGCTTGCGCAGATAAACCCAGATACGCTAAAGGTAGAAGCTCCCAGCCATTATGCAGAGTTGGTTTGGGATATTCGTAAAAAAAGAGCAACTAAAGGCAAACCCCAAATGCGTTGGATAGTTTTGCGTAATCGTTTGGCTCACTTAAAGACCCGCAATAAAGGTAACACAGAAAAGATTTTAGACGAGCTTTCTAAAAAAGTTGGTTTTTTTATGCTTAAAGGTGTTGGAGAGAGGGTAATTTATAAAGAGCTTTATTTGCAAGGCTTAACCGTTCTTGATTTGGATGAAGATTCTGAAGTTAAAATACCTATGTCAATGTCACATGTTTCTGCAAGGCAAGAAATAAGGCGCTTGGTAAGTGGTATTGGTCTTGATAAGCTAGTTCTAAATCGTGCGTCATAATTTAATATAAGGCGGGTAGCTAGTGGTAATGATTGTATGGAGCATTTTGCTTCTAGGCTTAATCATATTTCTAAAAAAGACTGTAGCATCGGCAGATTTTGCAAAATTTCGCTCTGCCATATGGTTTGCGTTGCTTGTAATTATATTGCTTCTTTTAACATTATCTGGCCGTATGCAGCCAATTGTAGGTTTGTTGAGTATTTTCTTTTTATGGGTTTCTCGAATAGTTAGAGCAGGGGCTTTTATAAAGAATATGCAAGATATATTTGGTGCAAAAGAGCAATATGAACCAAAGTCATTTGGTTCTAAAATGACGGTAGAAGAAGCAAGGAAAATACTTGGGGTTAAACCAGATGCTTCACGCGAAGAAGTTAAAAAAGTCTATAAACAATTGATGATGAAGCTTCATCCAGATAAAGGTGGTTCTGATTATTTAGCATCTAAGCTAAATGACGCAAAAAGCGTTTTGCTACAAATCGAAAAATAATGTGATTAAAAAACTGTATAAAATCATCTCTGTAGGCTTGCGTATTTGTTATAAAGATATAAAATGCAATCACTATTAAATTTGTGGCTTTTATATAAGCCAATCACAAGGAGAAGTTAGATGCGCGTAGCAATGATTGGTACAGGTTATGTTGGTTTGGTTTCTGGGGCATGTTTCTCAGAATTTGGTATAGATGTAATCTGCGTTGATAAAGATAGTAGCAAGATTGAAAAACTTAAAAACGGAATTATTCCAATTTATGAGCCAGGCTTAGATAAGCTAGTTGCTAGCAATGTGGAAGCTGGCCGTTTGAGCTTTACTACTGATTTGCCAAGCGCCGTTAAATCTGCTGATGCTGTGTTTATTGCTGTTGGTACTCCAACCAGAAGAGGCGATGGTCATGCTGATTTGACTTATGTTTACGAAGCAACTAAAGAAATTGCTGCTTCATTAGATGGTTATACTGTGATTGTTGATAAATCTACAGTTCCAGTTGGTACAGGCGATGAAGTTGAAAAAATTATCAAAGAAGTTAACCCAAAGGCTGAGTTTGATGTTGTTTCAAACCCAGAATTCTTGCGTGAAGGTTCTGCTATTGGTGATTTTATGCGCCCAGATCGTGTGGTAATTGGTGCAGAAAGCGAAAAAGCTCGTGAAGTTATGCGTAAGTTATATCGCGTGCTTTATTTAATTGAAACTCCGATTGTGTTTACATCACGCAGAACTGCTGAATTGATTAAATATTCATCAAACGCATTTTTGGCTATGAAGATTTCTTTCATTAATGAAATGGCAGACTTGTGCGAAGTGCTTGGTGCGAATGTCCATGATGTTGCTAAAGGTATGGGTTTAGATAAACGTATCGGTAATAAGTTCTTGCATGCTGGTCCTGGTTATGGTGGCTCATGTTTCCCTAAAGATACGTTGGCTTTGGTTAAAACAGCTCAACAATATAACTGCCCAACCAAATTAATTGAGGCAACTGTTGATGTTAATGCTAACCGTAAAAAAGCTATGGCAACTAAAGTTATTAAAGCTTGCGGTGGTTCAGTTAAAGGTAAAAAAATAGCAATTCTTGGCTTGGCATTTAAGCCAAATACAGATGATATGCGTGATTCTCCAAGTCTAGACGTGGTTCCTGCATTGGTTGATGCTGGCGCTGACGTAAGCGTTTATGATCCACAAAGTATGGAAGAAGCTAAAAAGCATATTACTGGTGTAAAATGGTGTGAAGGCACGTATGAAACCATGAAAGATGCTGATTGCTTGGTTATCCTTACAGAATGGAATGAATTTAGAACCTTGCAAATCGCAAAAACTAAAGAGCTCATGAAGGGTAGAGTGTTAGTTGACTTGAGAAACGTATTTGACCCAGCTGACATGCGTTCAGAAGGATTTGAATATAGCTCTATTGGTAGAGTTTAGTTCTTGGTTTAAGCTTAAATATTTGTTATAATAGCCAAAATTTATTTTTGGCTATTATTTGTTGAGCGAGGCTTGATTATGGAAATTAAAACAATTGCTACTGCGGCTTTTGAAGGTCAAAAGCCGGGGACTTCTGGTTTGCGCAAAAAGGTGGAAGTTTTTCAGCAGCCACATTATTTGGCAAACTTTGTGCAGTCTGTGTTTGATGCTTTGTCAGATAAAGAAGGTAAAACCCTTGTTGTAGGTGGAGATGGTAGATTCTTTAACCGTGAAGCTGCGCAAATTATAATTAAAATGGCTGCGGCTAATGGCTTTGGCAAAGTTATTTTGGGCAAGTCTGGCTTGATGTCAACTCCAGCTGTTTCTTGTGTTATACGTAAATATAATGCATTTGGCGGAATTGTTTTATCTGCAAGCCATAATCCAGGTGGTCCAGGGCATGACTTTGGTATTAAATACAATGTATCAAATGGTGGTCCAGCTCCTGAAAAAGTGACAGATGCTATTTATGAGAACACCACTAAGATAACTGAATATAAAATTCTTGATGTTGCAGATGCTCAAATTGATGAAATAGGTTTTTCAAAAGTTGGTGATATGGAATTGCAGGTTATTGACCCTGTAAAAGATTATGCAGAATTAATGCAAAAGCTATTTGATTTTGATTTGATTAAAGCCCTGTTCAAAAAAGGCAAATTTACAATGCGCTTTGACGCTATGAATGCAATCACAGGTCCTTATGCAAAATATATTTTAGAAGATTTGTTGGGAGCAGCTAAAGGAACAGTAGTTAATGGTGAACCAAAGCCAGATTTTGGCGGTTTACACCCTGATCCTAATTTGGTTTATGCTAAAGAATTAGTTGATTATATGTTTGGTGATGAAGGTGCCGATTTTGGTGCTGCATCAGATGGCGATGGCGACCGTAATATGATTTTGGGTAAGAAGTTTTATGTTAACCCAAGTGATAGTATAGCGGTTTTATCAAATGAGTTTTGGAATGCCCCAGGCTATAACCGTGGTTTGGCAGGTGTGGCTCGTTCTATGCCAACATCATCAGCTTTAGACAGAGTTGCAGCTGACCATGGAATTACATGTTATGAAGTGCCAACAGGGTGGAAGTTCTTTGGCAACTTGATGGACGCTAATAAAGTAACTTTATGCGGTGAAGAAAGCTTTGGAACAGGCTCAAGCCATGTTCGTGAGAAAGATGGTTTATGGGCGGTTTTGTTCTGGCTTAACATTATTGCTACTCGTTGTGCTAGCGTTGAAGATATTGTTAAAACCCATTGGAATAAGTTTGGTCGTAACTATTATTCACGCCATGATTACGAAGCCGTGGATAGTAAAATTGCTGCCGATGTTATGAAAGATTTGGAAAGCAAGTTTGATAGCCTTAAAGGGCAAAAACTTGGTTCTTATGAAGTTAAATTGGCGGATAATTTTTCATATAAAGATAGCGTAGATGGTTCTGTTAGTAAAAACCAAGGTTTGAGAATTATCTTTAGTGATAGCTCACGTATTATTTTTAGAACCTCTGGTACTGGTACTGAAGGTGCAACAATTAGAATTTATGTTGAAAAATACGAACCAAACCCAACTAAACAAAATGCAGACCCACAAGATGCATTAAAAGAGCTTATTGATATAGCAGAAGAATTATCAGAGCTTAAAAAACGTTCTCATAGAGACGGACCTACGGTTATAACTTAGTAACGGTGCTGATTTGATAGACGGTGATTTTAAGTTCAACACTGCAATATTGAGAGCCTCTGATATTAGAGGTGTGTATGGCAGTGAGTTTTGCAGCGATAGCGCATATCTTTTAGGTAAAGCATTTGCATCAAAAATGGCTAAACAAGGTTTGGTAAAGCTTTGTTTGGGTAGAGATGGGCGTGTTTCATCTCCTATGATACACGAAGCTTTAGTAAAAGGGTTAATCGAAAGTGGCGTTGATATATATGATATAGGTGTGGTTACAACTCCTATGATGTATTATTGTGCCATCGCGAAAGAGTTTGATGCAGGTATAATGATAACTGCTTCTCATAATCCTAAAGAATATAACGGGCTTAAAATGCTGATTAAAGGGCAAAGCTTATTAGGGGAAGAGATACGTGAGCTCGGACAGATGATAGAGCATTTAGACTTTATAACCAGCGAAGGTAAGTACCAAGAATTAGATATATCTGAAGAATATGCCTTAAGGCTATTGAAAGATTATGAGGGCGAAAAACCTCTGAAAATAATTTGGGATTGTGGTAATGGCGCGGCAGGGGCAATTTTAAGTAAAGTTGTATCTCAAATTAAAGGCGAACATATAATCATTAATGGTGAAGTTGATGGTAATTTCCCATCTCATCACCCAGACCCAAGCGAACCTAAGAATATGAGTCAATTAATTGAAGAAGTTAAAAGGCGAGAAGCTGATTTTGGTATAGCATTTGATGGCGATGCCGATAGGATAGGGGTTGCCTTGCCAGATGGAGAAATATTGTATGGTGATGATATTACAATGTTTTTGGCAGAAGATGTGGTTAAGAATAACCCTCTTGCTAAAATAATTGTAGATGTAAAAGTTTCTCAACGCTTAATTAATCATATTAAAGAAATTGGTGGTTTGCCAATTGTATGGAAAACAGGTCATTCTTTTATAAAGCGCAAAATGCTAGAAGAAAAAGCATTGCTTGCTGGAGAAATGAGCGGACACATATTCTTTGCAGATAAATATTATGGTTTTGATGATGCTATATATAGTGCGGTCCGTTTGGTTTCAATGTTTTCAAAGGACAATGCCAAAAGTATATCTGAAAGATATTCGCAGTTTCCAAGAATGTATAATTTGCCAGAAATAAGGATTGAGGTAGATAAAGCTCAAGAGATTATAGATGAAATCAAGCAAAAGATGATTTCTGGAGGCAGAAGCTTTTGCGATTTAGATGGTATTCGTTTTATTGATGATAGTGGCTGGTGGTTGCTTAGGTCTTCTAATACTCAACCTGCTATTATTGCCAGATGCGAGGCTTGTAGCAAAGATACGTTAGCTGAAAAAATTGCTGATGCTAATCAATATTTAGCTCCATATAATATTAAAATATAAATTGCCAATATTTACTAGAGTTTAACCGCTTTCATATAGAATGGGTTACGGCTTAATGTATTTAAATTTCGGCAGGGTTAAATGTCAGGTTCAAAAGGCTTAAAATATTCTAGTTATGCGGTGTTACTGTCGGTAATATTGAGCTCTTGCACGTATTTTTCATTAAAGCCATCTTATAAAGATGATTATGTAGAAAATACATTATTAACCTATGCCAAACAGGGAAATGTTGATGCCCAAAAGCTGATTGGGCAGATGGAATTTTTAAAAAATAGTGGCGATATTGGCGATAAATATGCCAAAGCATGGCAAGCACTTGGTTCTGGCGAGAAAGAAAACTCGATAAATTGGCTTTTAACCGCAGCTCAAAACGGTTCATGGAAGGCTCAAGTTATGCTTGGGCAAATTGCTGATATGGGAAGAGCCGAGGGTAGTAGTATTGAAGTAAGCAACGATATTCTAAGGAAGTTTGCCAAAGAAGGATCTGATCTTGCTGAATATGAGCTGATTAAACGTATAGAGGTTAAGAAAAACCAATCATATGGCAAGGCTCAAGAGCCAAATGAAGCTAGATGGACCAGATATATTGAGCGTGATGTTGGAATGTTGCGCTATATGCTTGGTATTAGCCGTATGTATTTTGAAGGATATGGATTGCCTCAAGATAAAACAAAATCAGCTTATTGGTTTGATAAATCAATGGGTTTAATCATTGATAGAATGGGTAAAAGCAAGACATCTAAACGTGTTCTTCAAGAAGTTTATTGGGCGCTTAAGATTTATGACAGGTCTTATCCTGCTAATGTAAATTTATCAAGATGGTTGTTTAAATATGCCGAAGAAGGACACCCTCAATTTCAATATGATTTAGCGATGGCTTTATATCTTGGAGAGGGGATTAAACAAGATAGAGATGAAGCTTATAAATGGTTCTTAAAATCAGCTGAGCAGGGTTATGCTCCTGCAATGTTTATTGTTGGTGCCGCATATGATAGGGGTGGCGATTTGCGTGAAGATGCAGATGTTGCTTCGTATTGGTACAAAAAAGCATCTGAACAAAATTATGTAAGGGCGCAAATGGCCCTTGCTTATATGATTAAGCAGGGTAGAGGCATTAAAAAAGATGAAAAAATGGCAGAAGGACTGATTGATAAGGCTATTT
Source organism: Rhodospirillales bacterium (assembly GCA_003252195.1). GTDB lineage: Bacteria > Pseudomonadota > Alphaproteobacteria > QKFK01 > SZUA-500 > SZUA-500. The sequence goes on along the minus strand of QKFK01000121.1, from coordinate 2,832 downwards.
ATAAAACCATTAAAAAAGCTGTTAAAGAGCATAAATCTCCAGAGCTAGAAGTGGCGAGCTTATTTACAACCCCAATTATTGGTATGGAAGATTATCAGGAAATATTTAAATGGTATCAAAAAGCAGCGCGTAGAGGTGATGATTTTGCTCAATATCAAGTAGCTAAAATGCTAGAAGAAGGAAGTGGCACCGAAAAGAACCTTAAAGATGCGTTTTATTGGTATAAGAATGCTGCCGATAATGGAAACCCTAGGGCATTAGTAAGAATTGCTCAGTTTTATATGGATAAAGAAAGTAATATCGTTATTTATTCTCCAGAAGAGGCCATTAAATGGTTGATGATACCCGCTGAGAAAAACGATGCGGAGGCCGAATATATTTTGGGATTAACCTATCTTCAAGGTGATGATGTTCAGTTAAACCCTGGTTTTGCCTCAAAATGGCTCGCAATGGCAGCTGAGCAAGGGCATGTTATGGCGGGACTAACTATAGCTAGAGAATATTTTTATGGTAATAAGCTAAATCAAGACAGAAAAAAAGCGCTTCATTGGTTTAATATGGTCGAGGCAAAAAGCGAATGGGATGCTAAGGAAATTCTTGATAATATTGATATAGGTGATGTTAAGAAATACAAAGAAGACAGGCTTGGTAATAGGTTAGATAATATTGGCAAGTTATATGCCTTGTATCATATGGCAGAAGATGAGAATGATGCAGATGCGCAATATCAGTTGGCTCGTTATTTTGACTATGGCCCAACTTTGAAAATAACCGATGAGGCAGAGGCTACTTATTGGTATAAAACATCAGCCAAACAAGGATATCCTAAGGCGCAGTTTGCTTTGGCTTATCGTTATTATAAAGGCGATGATGTTAAAGAAAATGCCGAGTATAGTGCAAAGATTATGCGTTTTGCTGCAGATAAAGACTATGCTCCAGCAGAAGCATATATGGGTAAATTTTACGTAGATGGCTATGGTGTAGAAAAGAATGTGCCTTATGGTGTTGCCTTCTATTCAAAAGCGGTTAGACAAGATTATGACGAAGCAGAATATGCTTTAGGTAAGCTCTATTTTGATGGAAAAGAAGTAGAGAAAAACTGGCGCTTGGCGGCTAGATTATTTAGAAAAGCTGGAGTGCAAAGGCACAGAGAAGCAATTAATCATTATTGTAAAATATATGATAAGGGTTCTATAATCCCTAAGGGAGAAGCGTTAGCTGAGGTCTGGTGTAAATATGAAGAGAGAAAGAAGAATGAGCTTGAAAATTACTTATAAATCATTGCTTGTCGGCTTGTCTTTTTGTCTGTTGTCAAATGTGGCGTCAGCTCAGCAGACACCTAAAGATTGGTATGTTATGCAACAAAGAATATCTACCAAATATAATGAGGATATCAATCCAGAAAAGATTGTTTTGCCAGCAGATAAGATACCAAATTATCGCAATTTATTGCGAGATGTGGTAACCACATTAAGTGATTATGGTAAGGGGCGGAATAAGAAGTTTTTTGTGCTTGCTCGCGAAGGAGAAGCTCTGCTTCATAAAGGGGAATGGGAAAAACATCTTGATGAGTTTGTTGATGCTAAAACATCTGGTCTAACTGATCCCAATGAAATTTTCTTACATCAAATGTTTTCTAAAAAAGATCCAGAAGTGCCCGTAGGCACTCCATATCGTTTGTATAACAAATCATTAGACGGGGTTATTTTTAATGGTTTATATTGTGAAGATAGAAAACCTGCAAAAGTTACAAAAGATATTGTTAAAAATAGTAGGTTAGTAGAATTTTCTGTAGATCATTGTTCAGACGATGAAGCTGTGATGTCAGCTAAGATGGAATCCGCTCAAGATAAGATGGCTATTTATGCAGATACTGATAGCGAAGATAAATTCGATACAATTCCATATGGTGACCCATTTTTACAAAACTCAAATAATGTGACTAGTCTAAAAGACGTGCGTAATTTCTTAGTTATGACAGATGGTAGAAATTATGGTTCTAAAGCAGAATGGGTGATGGCGCTAGCTGATAGTAACTATGATATGTTGATAATTGATCCTTTCTATAAAGGCAAAGAAGCTCTTTCAAAAGAAGATGTGCACTCATTAAAGTTTAAAAAAATGGGGGCTAAGCGCTTAGTTATAGCAAAGCAATCTTTAACAGAAGCAACTGATGATAGGTATTATTGGAAAGACACATGGAGATTGTCAGATCCATCATGGCTTAGAATGTTGTCTAAAACTAAAGACAACACAATAATAACCGAATATTGGAATTCGGAATGGAAAGAAATTATGGGTGTTTATTTCAAAGGTATAGTTGATTTGGGCTTTGATGGCGTGATGCTAGATGGTTTGGATAATCATTATGCTCTTGAGAGTTTAACTCCAATAGATTAGGTGAATATCATTTCTTGATTATAATTTTTACTAGTTTGTTATCGTTGCGTTATCTGTTAGCAATAAAGTTATTCTAAGGCTGCTTGGTTTGTGAGGCTGTGGCTAAGACGATTTTATAATTTCTAGCTAAGCAAGTGGTTTTATTTTAGACATATAAAAAACCTCGGTATGGTTGCCGAGGTTTTTAGTTTCAAATAATACAGATTGATCTGTTATTTTTCGTATTGTTTTAATAGCTCTTTTAGAGAGCCAAGAATGTCTTCATCGACATCATCTCTTTCTATAGCACAAGCTGCATTTGCTAACACAAAGCCTTTTCTGCTTCCGCAGTCATAACGCGTGCCTTGGAACCTATATCCATATGATGGAACATGGCTCATAGTTTGAGCAATGGCATCGGTGAGTTGGATTTCTCCGCCTGCGCCTCTTTCT